>CAYRAC010000561.1:0-3499 GCA_964422045.1 uncultured Steroidobacteraceae bacterium | reverse complement strand
CCCGGACAACCTACGCGATCTTGACGCCGTCAGCATGCTCGAGTCTCCGCAGTTGCTGCAGGCGGCGGGGCTCATTCAGTCGGAACACGCAGTGACGCTTGCCGTCAGCGACCAAGGTCATGTCCAGACTGTCCTGCTGCCTGCGCTTGCGCCGGCCCCGAGCGAGCCTCGCGTGACGCGGCTGCGCTATCTCGCCGCGCAGCGCATCGGCGACGAACCATCCGAGTGGCAGAGCGCATTCCGCGAGCAGTCCGTGCCCTTGTGGCTGCAGCAGCCCGATCGTGTGTTTCGACTTGCGCCGCTGCCGACGTTGGCTGCAGTGTATCTACAGTTAAAGGCCAATATGGACGCCCAAGATGGCGAGCAAATCAGCGCGTTCCTCACGCAGGCGCGCCGCTCCATCGCCGACCTACGGCCACAGAATATCATTCTCGACATGCGTTTCGACGGCGGTGGCGACTACACTAAAACCGCCGCATTCATGGCGGATCTGCCAGGGATGGTTCCGCCCGAGGGTCGAGTGTTTGTGATCACGCACGCTTCCACATTTTCCGCCGGCGTCAGCAGCGTTGGATTCGTGAAGCAGTCGGCGCCGCGCTCAGTGACGATCGTCGGCGAAACGGTCGGCGAGCGGCTGATTTTCTATGGTGAGCCGCGACAGCTAACGCTGCCGAATTCCGGGATCAGCATGAGCTACGCGACCGGCCTGCACGACTACCTTCACGGCTGCCACTGGTTCGGGTCCTGCTTTTGGGTAGACTGGATTTACCCGATTGCGGTCCCGACATTGAAGCCCGATCTTGCAGCACCGCTGACATTTGCCTTGGTCGCTGCGGGCCGCGATCCTGCGATGCAAGCGATCGGGCGCGCGCCAGGGTTGCGCAGGCCGGGAATCCTGTGATCGATTATCTGAATCCGGGGTTAGCGGCGGGTCTGGCCCGCGTATCCATGCCGATTGTGGAAGCAACCCCTGAAACTCTGCAGGGGTATGGCTGCCTGGTAGATGACCCGAAACAATGCCGCATCGAAATCGTCCGTTGGCCTGCGCCAGGCGCCCGCCCGGTGGATGAAGATAGCGGAGATCAGGGCGGCACGACGCAAGGAGTGTTCGTCAGCGAATGGCAGGGCGACATTCTCTACGGGCACAACGAGGCTGTGGGCGGCCACTACATTCTTGCCTACGCCGAACCTCCGGAGTCGGCCCGCACCAACCACGCTGATCCTCCGCGTCGCATGCTGTTGTGGCACGCGAATTATCATCCAGACGGCGGCCAGCTATTCTTCCCGCTGGAGGGCCGGCCGTTCTACGCGCCTCTCGCTCTCGCGGGGGACGATGTCACGCCGCAACGCTTCGTTTGTTTTCGCTTCGCGGGTGATCGGGGACTCTACATCCACCCCTCCATCTGGCATGAGGGCGTATTCGCTCTCAGTGGATCGCAACGTTTCTTCGATCAGCAGGGCCGAGTCCATGCGCGGATTTCGGTAGACTTCGCCAGGGAATTCGGCTGCCTGCTCGAGGCGACGATCTGAAACTCTCGATGTTAAGGTACCAAAGCGGGCTTGTAAGCGCGTGTTGCCTGCGCTGCAAGAATAATTTTCGCGGTGCCCACCAACTTGAATAGCGGCGATACGCGCGTCTCGGGCGCGCGAATTTCAATCACGATGTCGCGAGCCTGATTGGGCGGGACCAGGGCGGAGGCGAGGCCGCTCTGATCGTAGATCGTCGTACAAACCTTGGCCACACAATCCTGAACCACCAAGTAATACGCGTAGTCGGTCAAGGTATAGCGCGCCGAATCGTTATAGAGGCGGGCGCGAATCGATTCGAAAGTGCCGGGTTCCGAATTCGCCGACGGACGTATCTGATCGAACCGAACCTCGGATACCGCGATACGGTTCTTGGCGTCGGGATCCTCTTTGTCCAATTTTTCAACATGGGATCGCTCGAAATCAACGCGTTCTGAATGCTGCGCAGGTACGGCGGATGAAACCGGGGTTGCTGCCTCATCCTGCCTCAGGACTACGATGACCGCCACGAGCGTGAGGACGCCAAAGCCGACGACAACCAAGCCGTATTTGCGAAATTGGGGCGACACGATCGCAAACGCAAGCGATACCAGAATCAACACCCACAGTATGACCTCGACTTTCATGGATATTCATGGCTCGTGCACTGCGCGGTTGTCAGGGCAGGCGATGGGCCCTGCGTCGCGCGAAGGCAAGCCCGGCGAGGCCGACACCAAGCAACCCCAAGGTCGACGGCAACGGAACCGGCGCGGGCCGTTGGCGAATCCGCGCTCACTTCTTGAATAAATCGGTATAGCGGCGCTGCATTTCCTCCGGCGACACCGTCTCCAGATGTCCTCCGAGCAGCCACTCGTGGCCGAACGGATCCCGCACGGTACCCGAGCGCTCTCCATAGAAGTGATTTTGCAGGGGTCGAACGACTGATGCGCCGGCACGCACGGCCTGATCGAACGCCATATCGACATCGCCGACGTGCAGATGAATCGAAAAGGTCGTTCCACCGAGCGTCCGCGGTCCGCGGATGTTGTTCGCCGGGTACTCATCACAGAGCATCAGCGTCGTTGGCCCGAACTTGAGTTCGGCGTGACCGATGCGGCCGCTCGGTTCAGCCAACCGGAACAGCTCCTTCGCGTCGAACGCTCGGGCATAGAAGTCGATCGCCTCAGCGGCATTGTGGACTCGCAGGTACGGGTACACTTCTTGGACGTCTATCATGCGCACCTCCCAAGGAAACTTTGTGACTGATGGCAGCACCGGCTGAGGCCGGAGAGTTCCACGCGCATGGCGCAATTCTATTCGATCGCGCGCTGCGACGACATAGCGCGCGGCTAGCGCCGCAGCGGCCGCTTGAACACCCGGTCCAAGATGATGGCAACAATTACAATCGCGAGCCCGGCCTCGAATCCCATCGCAATGTTCACGGAATTCAGCGCGCGTACGACCGGTTTTCCGAGCCCATCGGCGCCCACCAGCGCGGCAATGACGACCATGGAGAGGCTCAACATGATGCACTGAGTGGCTCCCGCCATGATGGTGGGCAGCGCGTGCGGCAATTCGACTTTGAACAGCAGCTGTGTCGGCGTGGCGCCGAAGGCCTGCGCCACTTCACGCAGCTGTTGCGGCACGGTGGAGATGCCGAGCTGCGTCAGTCGAATCGGCGCCGGTATCGCGAATATCACGGTTGAAATGAGCCCGGGAACCACGCCGAGTCCGAACAACACCAAGGTCGGAATGAGATACACGAAGGTAGGAATGGTCTGCATGAGATCGAGCAACGGATGCAGTATCCGATACAACCGCGGCCGGTGTGCCGCCGCAATGCCGATCGGTACGCCCACGGCCATGCACACCAAGGTCGAAATGAGCACCAGCGCGAGCGTTTGAATGGTGGCTGTCCAGTAGCCGAGGTTATCGATCAGCAACAGCGTGCCGCATACGAAGATAGCAAGCCCCCACGAACGGTGCAGTGCCC
>CAYRAC010000560.1:0-3503 GCA_964422045.1 uncultured Steroidobacteraceae bacterium | reverse complement strand
CGCGTTGGGGTCAAACGGAACCTGAAAATAATCCTGCCGGTACTGCGCATTCAGCCGCAGTTGGTCCTTCGCCGTCTGGTTGCGAATAACCGACAGAAACCCGCTCTCCGAATTCGTCGCGTCGTGATCGATCCCCGCAACCGGCGTCGCCAGTCCGTAGTTCGCGCGCGAGCCATTCACGCTCGCATACCACGCCGTCTTCTCCGTATGGTCGCCCAGCGAAAGCTCCGCCGAACCCGCATATAGATTCCCCGCCGAAACCAGCATCTCCCCTTCGCGATCGCGTTCGAACCCATTGCGCGGCAGCACATCGAACACTCCATATGTCCGGTCGCCCACATCGGCCCCGTAACTGCCCCGTTGCGTCTCCAGCGAATCAATATCCTTCGGATCGATCTGCGGTCCAACATTCGACGCGATCTTCGTATTCGGAATCGCCACCCCGTCAATCAGCCAGCTCGTCTGGTGTCCGCCGCGCATGTGCAGCATGTCGTGCGTCATGTAGGCGCCGGGAACGTAATCGGTAATCATCTCCATCCCCAGCGTGCGGCTCGCCCCCGGCGTCTCGTCGATCATCGCCCGCGTCACCAGCGTCGTCGGCGTCACCGTATCGGCCGAACTCTCCGCCCCATTCACCACAACAGATTGCGTCGCCGCGCCCACCGTCAGGGGAATATGCAACACCGGATTTGTGCCCGAAGTCAAAGTCAATAATTGAGTCGCGGCAGCAAAGCCCTCACGCGCAACCGTCAGCCGATACACGCCGATCGGTGCCTGCTGCAATTCAAAGGTCCCATCCGCAGCGCTCGTCGCATGAAGTTGAAAGTCTGAATCCGCGGCTTGCAGCGTGATCTCCGCACCGGCGATCGGCCGGTGCTGCGTGTCGTGCACCACACCATGAACCGTCGCAAATACCGTCGCGCAGGCGGGCAGGGAAGCAGTCAGCATCGCAGCCGCGGCAGCAACACAAAATAGCCGTCGCATCAGGGAAAGAACCTCCAGTTCAATCTTGCTAGTGGGCAGGTACGCGCAGCGGCAAAGCAGCCGCACTACAACAAGCCCTGTGGGGAAGAGAGACGCGTTGAGTTCAGGCCGCATAGCAGCAGGCAATCTCTGAACGCGGCGGTGTCTTGAAAGGGCACGCCTTCAAAGCCTGCCCTGAACATGGTCGAAGGGTGCTGAAAACGCACCGAAACTGATTTGGGCTGGTAGGGGTGGGTTTCAACCCACCCATTTACCCCTGAGGGAATACCGCCGCAAACACACAAACTCATTCCGACTTCTCACGGAACGGTTTGCTTTTATCGCAGCATTCAGCTCAGGGAAGAAGCAGGAGGCCCGCGCCCAGCATGTGTCCGCAGCGGTCTCAATCGCGCTTCATCATTGCGCACCATGGCCGTGCGCGCCTGCATCGGCAGCCCCGGCAGGCCAACCGCACACGCCGTCAATGCATGTGATGGCGTCGAAGTTCCCCGCACAAACCCTGGGAACTGCGGACAAGTCGCGGGCGCCGCCAGCATCGGCGTCGTGCCTGACGAGGCCCTTGCCATCGTCATCGTGATCGCGCAGTGATGCGCTCCGTGCCGCCGGCAGCAGGGCGGCAGACGCGAGTCGTCGCTGGCTTCGAGCGTCCCCGTCAAGGGCCACAATCCGAACAGCAGAACCAGAAAAATGGAGAGCCAGCGCCGCATCTGCCTTCGATGCTACACGAACTCTTCCCTCGCACACCCCACAAAATCCAATCCGGGCCGCCGCTCCGCCGGGAATCTCATTTTGAAACCGCCCCGCAGACCACCTCGGGTGTGCACCCGTTCCTTCGTTTATCATCGAATTGTCCGATATCCTCATTCCGATCAAAGGATTCTCAGGTGCCTCAGGTGCAAGGTCCCCCATCGCCGCTCGAGCATTCCGTCCCCCAGCCGGCCTCTTCCGTCCGCCGCCCCTTGCGCATTGCGCTCTTCGGCTTCGGTACGGTTGGCAGCTCCGTAGCGCGGATTTTAGTTGAATCCAAGCCTCAAGGGTTGGAGCTGACCCACGTCTTCAACCGCAACGTGACGCGCAAGCGCGTTCCGTGGGCGCCCCCAAGTGTCGTCTGGAGCGAAGACGCCGATGCAGTGCTTGCCTCCGATGTCGACGTCATCGTCGAACTGGTCGGTGGTCTCGATCCTGCCGGTGTGTGGGTGCGCCGCGCTCTCGAGGCTGGCAAGAGCGTCATCACCGCCAATAAGAAACTCATCGCCTATCACGGCGTCGATCTTGAGCGCTTGGCTGCGGCCAAAGGGGGCCACCTCAAGTACGGCGCAGCGGTGGCCGGCGGCATTCCCGTCATCCCCGGCCTCGAGCAAGGTCTCGCCGGCGATCGCATCGAGCGCATGGACGGCATTCTCAACGGCACCTGCAACTTCATCCTCAGCAAGATGGACGAGGGCGCTGAGTTCGCAACCGTACTCGCCGAGGCCCAGGCCAAAGGCTACGCCGAGGCCGACCCCACTGAAGACGTCGGCGGCTTCGATGCCCGCTCCAAGCTCGCCATCCTCATGCGCCTCGCGCTCCGCGTCGTCGTCGATCCTGACGAAATCGTGCCGCAGTCCATCACCGCGGTCGCGGCCGTGGACTTTAGTTATGCCCGCATTTTGGGCTGCACCATTCGTCAGGTGGCGCGTGCTCAGCAGGTCAAGGGCCGCGTCGCCGCAACCGTCGGACCCATGCTTGTCGATCAGCGGTCCCCTCTGGCCTGGTCGCGTGGCACTGAGAACATGGTCGTCCTCACCGGTCACTACGGCGGCGATGTCGTCTTCTCCGGTCACGGCGCCGGCGGCCATCCAACTGCGGTTGCCGTGGTCAGCGATCTGCTCGCCCTGGCCCACGATTCCCGCCGCGTCGAGATTCCTTCGGTTCCCGCGCGCCTCGGCGCCGAGTTCGAGGTTCCCCATTACATCCGCTTCACAGTCGTCGATCGTCCCGGCATCGTGGCTGAGATCACCGGCGCGCTTGCCAAAGAACGCATCAACATCCGCGCCATCGTGCAAAAGCCCGGCTATCCCCATGACGCGCTCCCCTTCGTCGTCACCGTCGAGCCCTGCAAATCCTCGGCCATGCAGCGTGCCCTCGCCGCCTTTCGCTCCATGGATTGCCTGATCGAAGAACCCCTCGACCTGCAGATGCTCGAGTAAACCGGAGGGAGCGGGGGGCTTCAGTCCCCTGAATGAAAGCGAATCAAATGGGCCTTCAGGCCCGGGCCTTTCCTTTGTTCTCCCGAGCCTGAACAATCAACAACTGTTGTACTCGCAAACAATTCGCTCGGGAGGTCGGGCAATGATCGGTAAAAGTTATCGTTGTGAAATCTGCGGCGAAGAGAACGACACACCCGCGCACTGGGTTGTCATCAACTGCAACAGCACCCAACTGACCGTCTACAAATGGACAAAAGAAGCCGCCGACGCACCCGGCGCGCGCCACTACTGCGGCGAAGCCCACGCCCAGGTCTACATCAGCCGCTGGCT
>CAYRAC010000559.1:0-3506 GCA_964422045.1 uncultured Steroidobacteraceae bacterium | reverse complement strand
ACGCAAACACCCCCGGCCACGACCGACATGAGCCACGCCGCAATCCCGACCGGCCGCACCGGACCCCGCTTTCGATCCGTCCGATCCTGCGATGGCGAGGCGGCTCGAGCGGCTCGGGCTGGCTCATCACGAGGAACAGTGGACCGAGCGTTATCTGCTTTGTCAGCACCTCGCCGATCCCGCGCTTGCGACTCCGCGAGAGGAATTCGAGGCCACCAGCCGATTCATCCGCGACCTGGTCGCGCACCGCTGGGTGTCCACCCGCCAGGCACGGGAGCAGGCGGGCGCCAAGCGCATCCACTACCTCTCCATGGAGTATCTGCTCGGCCGCACGCTGCGCAACAACATGATGAATCTCGCCGCGGAGCCGTTGGTTCAACGTGCGTTGCTCAAGCAAGGATGGAGTCTCGACGGGGTGATCGAGGAAGAGCCCGATGCAGGGCTCGGCAACGGCGGCTTGGGTCGGCTCGCAGCCTGCTTCATCGACTCGCTCGCAACGCTCCAGTACCCGGCCATCGGCTACGGCCTGCGCTACGAGTACGGCATTTTCCGGCAAGTGATCCGCGACGGCGCGCAGATCGAGCGCTCCGACAACTGGTTGCGCGCCATCGATCCGTGGGAAATTGCGCGGCCGGCGAGACGCTACACGGTCCCGCTGCATGCGAAATTCGCCTTGCGCGGCTCAGAGCTCGAGCTCACGCCCAACCGACCGGCGAGCCTGATTGGGATGGCCTACGACCGGCCCGTCGTAGGCTACGGCGCCAAGTGCATCAACACGCTGCGACTGTGGGCCGCGGCCGCACCGGAGTCGTTCGATTTCGCGGAGTTCTCGCACGGCGACTTCGCCGGCGCGGTAATCGACAACGTGGCTGCCGAATCCGTGACCCGGGTGCTCTATCCCGACGACTCGACCGAGGCCGGGCGGACGCTGCGTTTCCTGCAGCAGTATTTCCTCGTGAGCTGCTCGCTACAGGACATCGTGGCTCGGTTCATGCGCCAGACCTCGGACTGGTCGACGCTGCCGGACCGAGTCGCCGTGCAGATGAACGACACGCACCCCGCGCTCTCGGTAGCCGAGCTCATGCGAATTCTCCTCGATCAGGCGGGGCTCGGGTGGGATGAGGCATGGGACATCACGCTGAATACGCTCGCCTACACGAACCATACCTTGCTGCCGGAAGCACTTGAGAGGTGGCCCGTGCCGCTGTTCGAAACGCTCATCCCGCGACAGCTCGAGATCATCTACGAAATCAACCGCCGCTTCCTGGACGATGTGCGTCGGCGATTTCCCGGAGATGAATCGCGCGTGCGACGCGTCAGCCTGATAGAAGAGGAACCGGCTCACCGGGTGCGGATGGCGCACCTCGCGGTGGTCGGTTCGCACAGCACCAACGGCGTTGCTGCCATCCATTCGGATCTGCTGCGCAGACGCGTGCTGCGGGACTTCGCCGAGCTGTTTCCGGAGCGATTCAACAACAAAACCAACGGGGTGACGCCGCGCCGCTGGTTGCAACAGGCGAATCCCGCACTCTCCATGCTCATCACCGAGACGATCGGGGATGGATGGATCCTCGACCTTTCGCAACTGCGACGGCTCCTGCCGCTCGCCATGGACGCGGGGTTTCGCGAGCGTGTCGCCGCCGCGAAGCGCAAGGCCAAAGCACGGTTCACCGATTGGCTCAGGGCGACCTACGGAGTGGTCGTCGATCCGGACTCGATCTTCGACAGTCAGATCAAGCGCATTCATGAGTACAAGCGCCAGCTGCTCAACGTTCTGCACATCCTGGTGCTGTACAACCGCCTGCGCGAAAACCCTCACGCCCAGTTCGTTCCGCACACCTTCTTCTTCGCAGGCAAGGCGGCGCCCGCGTACCGCTTCGCGAAGCTCATCATCCGGCTCATCAATCGCGTCGCGATCACGCTCGACAAGGATCCACTCGCCCACGGGCGGCTCAAGGTGCTGTTCCTGCCGGAGTACAACGTGAGTCTCGCCGAGCGGCTCATTCCCGCGAGCGATGTGTCCGAGCAGATCTCCACCGCGGGCTACGAGGCGAGCGGCACCGGCAACATGAAGTTCATGATGAACGGCGCGCTGACCATCGGCACCCGTGACGGCGCAACGATCGAGATGGCCGATGAGGCCGGCGAGGAGAACTTCTTTCTATTCGGTCTCACTGCGCAGCAAGTGGCCGAGAGCGCCGGGTGGTACGACCCGCGCTGGCACTATGCGCGGGATCCCGAGATACGGGACGCAGTGGATCTCATCACATCCGATCTCTTGACGCAGCATGAGCCGGGCGTATTCGACCCCATCCGCCACGCACTGCTCGAGGGCGGTGACTTCTATCGACACCTCGCCGACCTCAAAGACTATGCTCGTGCTCACCGGGAGCTCGATAGCTGCTACGCGGATCGCGCCGCGTGGGAGGCGAAGGTAATTCGCAACCTCGCAAGTTCTGGGAAGTTCTCGAGCGATCGCACTATCCGGGAATATGCCGAAGAGATCTGGAATCTGAAGATTTCGCCGATTTCCTCTGGCTGAGGGCCGCATAGCGTGCCGAGTCTGGCTGCCTAACGCAGCATCCGCGCGCGCTCCGATTCCAGGTGTCAGAATAGGCGCCTGATCCTGAGAGGCAAGATTCGCATGAACGCTTTTCCGCCCCACCGTGCAGCGTGCGCGGGTATTTCGGTCGCCCTGTTGCTGTCTGTGCTCACCGCGGCGCACGGTGTCGCCGCAGCCGCAGGCGTGCCGCGCACCGCCGATGTGATCGTCGTGGGCGGCCACATACGCAGCGAGGATGGTCGCGATTCCGTGGCGCAAGCGCTCGCGATCCATGCAGGCCATATCGTCGCGCTCGGCACGAACTTACAGATGCGCGCGCTGGCACGCAAAGGTGCGCGGATCATCGACCTGCACGGGCTTACGGCAACGCCCGGCCTGATCGACTCCCACGCTCATCTCGCCGACGGCGGAATGGACGCGTTGAAGTCGGTCGATCTCAGCGACGCAACCAGCATCGCCGACATCCGGCGTGCGGTCGCGGCGCGCGCAGCGAAGCTGCCTGCGGGCGCATGGCTGACGGGATCCGGTTGGGATGAAGGCAAGCTCGCGGAACGGCGCTATGTGCGGGCCTCCGACCTCGACGATGTGGCGCCGCGCAATCCCGTGTGGCTGGAGCACACGACCGGTCACTACGGCACCGCGAATGGGGCAGCACTGCGCCTCGCCGGCATCGACTCTGGGACCGCAGATCCGCCGGCCGGCACGTTCGACCGCGATGCCAATGGCCACCCGACCGGCGTACTGAAGGAAGCGGCCCAGGAACTCGTACAGCGGCTGATCCCCGCGCCGACCGAGGCGGAATGGCGCCAAGCGATCCTCGCCAATCTGGAACTCATGCACCGCGAGGGGATGACCGGGGTCAAGGATCCTGACATTCGGCAGTTTCACTGGGATGCCTACGCATCCCTGGCCCGCGAAGGGCGGCTCAGTGCACACGTCTGCG
>CAYRAC010000558.1:0-3518 GCA_964422045.1 uncultured Steroidobacteraceae bacterium | reverse complement strand
GGATTACCTGGTGGACGGAAGCGACGTTTCGCCACTCGAGCGTTCCGTATTGGTCCGGAGTGGGCGGCATCACGCCCCCCGGGGGCAACAACGGCTCGCCCGCCAGCTGTGTGGGCGGCGGGGCCGATCCGAACACCGGTAACTGCAGTGCGGGTGACTGGTACCCGGATCTTCGCACCCGCGAAGTCGTCGTCGGTGCCGGCCTCATGGTAAAGTTCTAAACAGGCGCGCAACGATGTACTCGGGCGAGATCGCCGCAAGGAAAACGCTCATTAGCACATAGCGCACGACTCACTCGGTTGCGCGCAGGCCATGACAAAGAAAGCGCCACCTTTCACTTTCGTTGGGCTCGCCGGCTTGGTGCTGCTTGCGCCCATCGCGATGGGCGCGATACCGGGGATTTGGCGCACAACGCACACGTTGGCTAAAGATAGGCGGGTTGTCAGGGACCGCTTGCACTCACAGAATAACCGAAACCACGAAGATTATTCGTTCTTGAATGCGGTAGGCGCCGTCTGGTCCTCCGACGTCGAAAAGTCAGCCGTCGGCTATAGCGCGTCAACCGGGTTTCTCATCGATCGATGCCACGCGCTCACCAGCATGCACGCCGTCTATACCGATGATATCGTCGTCAATGCCTCGGTTGGTCGATCGGTGACCTTTGCGGTGGGGCAGACTGAAGGCGAAGGGAACAGGGGAGCGTTGCAGGGACTCAAGTTTTTGCTGGGCGGTGTGGTCATTGCGCACGGGGACACTATCATCGTGAACCACCTCGTGCACAATCCAGAAAATGACTGGGCGCTCATTCGGCTTGCGGCAAATGTGGACGAGACCATTTCGCCAATGAGCATCGCCAGTGTCGCTACTGAGCAATTATCGAAAAACCTGCAGCTGTCAATAGCCGGATTTCCAGCCGATCGCCGCCTGCTGCACGGCGATCAACTCGATTTGAAAGATCTGTGGGGATCGGAGGGTCAGGTAGTGCGACTCGTTTGGGCCAGCACGATCGGCGCCCTCATCGAGACGACGATTCAGGCGACCCGCGGCAACTCGGGAGGCCCCCTGTACGGGGAATACAACGGACAGAGACACATCGTCATCGGAATGCAGCAAAGTATCCGCGGCAACGGCATCGATGTCTCCGAAGGTGCGCCTAACGTACAGCTGTTTTTTACCTCGGGCACGTTGGCCAGCATTCGCGCGGCTCAGGCACTCTGCCCCTGTCCATGACGGGCGGCAGGATTTTTAATGGAATCCTTACGCGGTCTCGCATACTGTGGCGGCTGCGATAATCCGACCAAAGCCGGCCCAAACACATGAATATCGCTTTTTGGATGAATTCCACCCGTAACCCGACCTCATCCTTGCCGCGACCGCAGATGGGCCAACGAATGTTTGGCTGGGTGCGCCCAGTGACGGTCATGCGCCAATGCTGGAGGAATGTACTGCGGAATAATACCGATACTTCCAAAAAGAGTTCGGCCTGGTGCTGGCCCGATTATCTGCGCGCGTTGGCAATCACCGGTTTCTGCACGGCGATTGCGTTGCCATTCTCTGCTTATTTTGGCCTCGTCAATACCGTCATGCTCTATCTGTTGGGAACGACCGTCGGCGCGCTGCGATTGGGGCGCGGTCCGTCGGTGCTGAGCGCGATTGCCAACATGCTGGCGTTCGACTATTTCTTTGTGCCGCCGGTGTTCAGCTTCGATGTCGAGGATGCGCGCTATTTCTTTACGCTGATCGTGATGCTGGTCGTCGCCTTGGTGATCGCGAACCTCGTCGTGAGTATTCGGCGCCATCGAGAGATCGCCGACGCGCGCGAGCAGCGTACCGCCGTGCTGTATGCGATGAGCCGCGAACTCGTGGTTGCCACCGACGCGCAAGCGATGGCGGCGGCGGCGGTCCGACATATCTGCGCGGTTTTTCACAGCACCGCGGTCGTCCTGATCGCGGACGCGAGCGGGCGCTTGTCGCCGATAGCATTCGCCGAGGGTTCCGCTGGCGCAGACCTGCGCGCATGCACGCCGCACTTTGACCCTGAATTCGCTCAGGAAGTCGTCGTCAGCGGCGAGCGGCGCATCAAGGAAGCCATCTATCTGCCCTTGCAAGGCAGTCGACGAGTCAAGGGTGTTATGGTGGTGTGTCCGGAGCCGCCGAGCCGAGCATTACCGGCCGAACAGTTCAATCTATTGGACGCCTTTGCGGCTCAGTTGGCCGTGTCGCTACAAAGAGCCCGCGTGGCCGAGGCTGCCGAGGCGGCGCGAATATCCGCGGAGCGCGTTTTGCTTCGCAACACGCTGCTGGCGTCGATTTCTCACGATCTGCGCACGCCGCTTTCGGCTATTGCCGGCGCGGGCAGCCTGATTGCACAGCCAGAGTATGCGCTGAACGCCGATCGCCGCACGACACTTGGGGTATTGATCGAACGCAAGGCCCGCGACATGTCGCAGCTCTTGACGAACGTCCTGGATTTGGTGCAGATGGAGTTTGGGGGCCGAGCTCTGCGTTCTGACTGGCATGCCATCGATGAGTTGGTCGCACTCGCGCTGCGGTCAAGCGAGTCGCGCCTATCCCGATGGCGAATCTGCTTGAATCTGCCGCCGGACCTGCCCCTGATCTTGGTCGAGCCAACTCTCATCGTGCAGATTTTGAGCAATCTTTTGGAGAATGCCGCGAAATACACGCCTCCGGGCACCACCATTACGATCGGCGCCAGCGTGGGGGAGGAGGGCATATTCATATGTGTGGCGGATGACGGTCCCGGCCTCCCCGTGGGAGATCCGGAACAATTGTTTGAGAAATTTCAGCGTGGCCGCTCGGAGAGCAATATCGTCGGCGTCGGCTTAGGACTCGCGATCTGCCGCGCGGCTGCTCGCCTGCACGGCGGCGAAATTCACGCTTTCAATAATCCGCAAGGCGGCGCGCGGTTCGAAATCTCGCTGCCCGTGGCCACTCAAGCCGACGTGCAACCAGCAATGGAGTCTTGCTGAGACTTGCCCGATGTGCCTTGTGCTCATCGTCGAGGACGACCCGGGGATTCAAGATGTTTTGCGCTTTCTTGCCGAGGCCAACGATATGCGGGTCGTTGCGGCAGATACTTGCGATGCCGCGATTCGAGAGCTCGAATTCCAACGGCCCGACCTGGCCATAATCGATCTGGGTCTACCCGACCGGGACGGCATACACCTGATTCTCAACATACGACGTTGGTCACATCTGCCGATCATCGTGCTGTCGGCTCGCACGCTCGAGTCGCAAAAGCGAGCGGTTTTGCAGGCGGGCGCCGACGACTACGTGACCAAGCCATTCAGCGCCCCTGAGCTGCTCGCACGGATGCGCGCGCTTCTGCATCGCGATTTACCGCCTGCTCCGCACCCAGGGGGCGGATAATCGGGCGACGACGTGATTTCATCGTTTGACCTGACTACGGAACGAAGGCAGGATGCACGCGCCGCAGGCGCTAGGGTGGTGAGAGAGTGACCGAGGCCATGCACCTCGTCTTGATCTTTGAAGACGAT
>CAYRAC010000557.1:0-3520 GCA_964422045.1 uncultured Steroidobacteraceae bacterium | reverse complement strand
TACATCGACATGCTGATCCCCTCGCAAATCGATCCGACCATGGTTCCCGACGGCAAGCATTACATGTCGGTCTTCGTGCAGTACTGCCCGTACGAATTGGCGGACGGTCCGTGGGATGCGGCCAAGCGTAAAGCCTTCGGCGATACCGTCATCGGCACGATCGCGCAGCACAGTCCGAACTTCAAAGAGCTGATCCTGCACGCCGAAATTCGCACTCCCTGGGACATAGAGAACGAAGTGGGGCTGACCGAGGGCAACATCTTCCAAGGCGAATTGACCATGGATCAGCTGCTGTTCAACCGGCCGGTGCCGGGCTATGCACAGTACCGCGCGCCGGTGCGCGGCATGTATATGTGCGGATCCAGCACGCATCCGGGCGGCGGTGTCATGGGTGCGCCGGGTGCAAACGCGGCGCGGGCCGTGCTGCGCGATCTCGGCAGGCTGCATTGATGGCCGCCGCCCCCGCGCGTTTCGATTGCATCGTGATCGGCGGCGGCCACAACGGGCTGGTGTGCGCCGCCACACTGGCGCGCGCCGGCCGCTCGGTAGTGCTGCTCGAGGCCGCCGATCGCGTCGGCGGCGCCGCGCTGACTCGCGAGTTCGCCCCCGGATTTCGCGTCTCGGCGGGCGCACATCTGCTGCATTTGATGCCGGCCGACCTGAAGCGCGAATTGAAGCTCGCCGAGCACGGACTCGAATGGGCGGCGCAGGGCATGCCGACGACGGCGCTCGTGCCGGGCGGCAGCGGCCTTGATTTGAGCCCCGGGAGCGCCGCACCGGGCCTGTCGCCGGCGGATGCAAAGGCCTATGCCGAGTACATCGCGCGCATGCGCCGCTTTGCCGCGGCGCTGGTGCCGGCGCTGTCGCGCGTGCCGCCGCGCCTCGGTACGAGCGCCTGGGCTGATCGGCTGTCGTGGCTGCGTCTTGGCTGGCAGATTCGCAAGCTCGGCCGTCGCGACATGCGGGAGCTGCTGCGAATCGGCGGCATGAACGTCTACGATTTGCTGGAAGAGAGCTTCGAATCGGCGCCGCTCAAGGGTGCGCTTGGACTCGACGCCGTGCTCGGCGCGAACTTCGGTCCGCGCTCGCCCGGCACGGTATTGACGCTGCTGTATCGTCTTGCGGCGGAGGTTGCGGCGGGCGACGCCGGGCTGTCGCAGCCCAAGGGCGGAATGGGTGCGCTGTGCGATGCGCTCGCCAGGGCGGCGAGCGCCGCGGGCGCGAGCATTCGAACCGCCGCGCCGGTCGCGAGCATTGTGGTCGAAGGCGATCGCGCCGCCGGGGTGGTGCTCGAATCGGGCGAGCGTCTCGCCGCACGCAACGTCATCTCGAGTGCCGATCCGAAGATCACGTTTCTGCGTCTCCTCGGTCCCCGCTTCCTGGATACGGGCTTCGTGCGTCGGGTTCGGCATCTGCGCTCGCGCGGACTCGCGGCCAAGCTGCACTTGGCGCTGAATCGCGCGCCGACGTTCAGCGGCGTGAACGAGGCGGCCTTGCGCGGGCGATTGCTGATCTCACCGTCGCTGCAGCATATCGAGCATGCCTATAATCACGCGAAATATGCCGAATTCTCCGCACAACCCGTCATGGAGATCACGCTGCCGACGCTGAACGACGCGGCGCTCGCGCCGCCCGGGCACCATGTGCTGTCGGCGGTCGTGCAGTTCGCACCCTACGAACTCAAGGAGGGCTGGCAGAACGGCCGGCAGCGCTTCTTGGACAAGGCATTGGCGGTACTCGAGGAATGCGCGCCGGGTCTCAACGCCAGTATCGTCGGATCGGAATTGCTGACCCCGATGGATATGGCGCGCGAGTTTCGCAGCAGCGGCGGACATTGGCATCACGTCGACCTGGCCTTCGATCAGTTCTTGATGGTGCGCCCGGTGCCGGGTGCCGCCCAACATCGCACGCCCCTGGATGGCTTGTTTCTGTGCGGCGCCGGCTGTCATCCGGGCGGCGGCGTCATGGGCGTCGCCGGCCGTAATGCCGCGCAGCAAGTACTGCTGGCGCATGCCCCATGAACGAATCTCCCGCGCCGCATTTCAAACAGCCGTTGCTGAGAACCCCTTTCCACGAGCGGGCCCGCGCGCTCGCGCAGGTCGAGAGCTTCATTCCCTGGGCGGGCTATACGACGGTGGATGTTTTCACCACGATGGAACAAGAGTATTTCGCGATTCGCAACGCCACCACGCTCTACGACCTGACGCCGATGGTGAAGTACCGCGTTGCGGGGCCGGACGCGCTGCCGTTCCTCAATCGCCTGGTGACCCGCGATGTCGGCAAATTACAGCCGGATCGCGTCGCCTACTGCGTGTGGTGCAATGATGCCGGCCACCTGATCGACGACGGTACGATATTCCGTTTGGGAGCGAACGACTATCGCCTCTGCACCGCCGAGCGCCAGCTCGATTGGCTGCTCGATTCGGCAATCGGCTTCGACGTCGAGGTTGCCGAGGTCACGGAGCATATTGCGGCGCTGGCGGTCCAGGGCCCGACATCATGCGCCGTCCTCAAGGCGCTCGGATTGCAGGGCATCGAGCGACTCAAGCCCTTCGAGATCGGCTACTTTGCACTCGGCGGCCGGCCATTGACGGTATCGCGCACCGGCTTTACCGGCGATTTGGGCTATGAGCTGTGGATGGAGCCCGAGGCGGCCGAATCGATCTGGGACGCCTTGATGGCGGCGGGTCGTTCGCGCGGCATACGCGCCATCGGTTCGCAGGCCTTGAACAGCGCGCGCATCGAAGCCGGCTTCTTGTTGCCGAACGTTGATTTCGTCTCGGCGGAGCACACCATTCGCACCGGCCGCGATCGATCGCCGCTCGAGCTCGGCCTCGCCTGGCTGGTCGATTTCAAGAAGGGGCATTTCACCGGCAGGCGTGCCTTGTTGGCCGAAATGACCCGGGGTGTGCGCCGGCAGCTGGTCGGTCTGGATGTCGCCGGCAACAAACCGGCGCACAACGCGCTTCTCTATACCGACGAGCATGGCAAGCGCGAGATCGGCAGCGTCACCTCCGCGGTCTGGTCGCCGACTTGCAAGCGCAACATCGCCCTTGCTATCGTCGACGCCCCGCATTTCAAGATCGGTTCGACGGTTTGGGCGGATATCTACTTGAACCGTGAACTCGTATGGGAGCGTCGGATGTCGCGAGCGCAGGTTGTGGAGCGTCCCTTCTTCGCGCCCGAGCGGCGGCGCGCGACGCCGCCTGCGGAGTTCTAGAGCGCGTGGTCGCCGCACCGAAATCGATTGCCGACCGACCGTGGCTCGATCCGGACGCAAAACCGCAAATTGTCATCGAGAGCGTCAACAAGACCTTCGGCGCGTTCACCGCCGTCGACAGCGTGAATCTGCGGATTTTCAAGGGCGAGATGTTCGCGCTGGTCGGTGCCTCGGGATGCGGCAAGACGACGTTGCTGCGCATGTTGGCGGGCTTCGCAACCCCGAGCGCCGGCCGCATCATGATCGAAGATGTGGACATGACCAAGGTGCCGCCGCACGAGCGCCCGGTGAACATGATGT
>CAYRAC010000556.1:0-3524 GCA_964422045.1 uncultured Steroidobacteraceae bacterium | reverse complement strand
TCGCAACCCCAGTTCATCGTCACCGAGCGCGGCGCGGGCTATATCTTCAGAGCGCCGGTCGATGTGGTGTATTGATCCGACGAGCGTTTCGACTGAAATAATCGCGGGAGCTTCCGCAATCGATCAGTAACCTGTCCCCGCCACTGTTACTCCTGAAACGAGCCATCGGCTCGCCGAACATGAACAGGAGTAGCGCTGTGAGTACACCCTCTGCCGATCACGATTCCTCCCGCGACGCCCCGGCGCCCTCTGGCGGAGGTGGCAACAACCCAATATGGCTCATGGTCGGTGCCGGCGCTCTGTTTTTTGCATTGGCGGCAGCGCTCCTCGCGTCCGGTTAGGGAGCCTGCGGCGCATGAACCATTCCCTTCTGTCGCATGGCGATGCACCGACGATGACGCCCATGCATCGGGTAACCGCGGCGGCGCGATTGCGCGTGAGCATGGAGTGGCTGCGCCGGCGTTATTTTCTGTTGGTCGGCGCACTCACAGTGGCTCTCGCCGTCGCCGGCGTCGCGCACTACTGGTTGTCGGCCCGCTTCGTGGTGTCGACCAATGATGCGTATGTCCAAGCTGATTCGACCATTGTCGCATCGCGCGTATCGGGCTATGTGTCGGCGGTAATGATCCAGGATGATCAGTCGGTGAAGGCCGGTCAGATACTGGCGCTGATCGACGATCGGGATTTTAGCGCGGCATTGGATCAGGCGCGAGCTGACGCTCGAGCCGCGCAGGCAGCGGTCGATGACCTGCAAGCACAACTCATCGAGCAGGCCACGCTCATCGACAGAGCACGCGCGGGCGTGGCTGAGAGCCAGGCGGCCCTGGAGCTGGCGAGCATCAATCAGGTGCGCTATCGGAAAATGGCCGGCATCGGCTTCGGATCGGAGCAGCAATCCCAGCAGGCCGACGCAGAGGCGCAGGAGCGCAGCGCCAATCTCGCCCGAGACCGGGCCGCGCTCGCCTCCGCGCAGGCCCAGGTGCGAGTACTGCAGGCGAAGCTCGCGCAAGCCCAGGCTCTGCGCGATCGCTCGCAGGCTGCCGAGCATCGCGCGGCTCTGGAACTCGGTTACACCACCATCACGGCGCCCATTGACGGCATTGTCGGCGCACGCAGCGTTCGTCTCGGCCAGTACGTCCAGGCCGGCACTCAGTTGACGGCGCTGGTGCCCTTGCGCGAGGTATACATCATGGCTAATTTCAAAGAGACGCAACTGACGCGGGTGCGCGCCGGCGAGCCGGTGCGGGTACGCGTGGACACCTTCCCCGGCATCGACTTGAATGCCTGCGTCGATAGCCTCGCACCTGCCAGCGGACTGGAATTCAGCCTGCTGCCGCCGGATAACGCCACCGGAAATTTCACCAAGATCGTGCAACGCATCCCGGTCAAGATCCGCTTTGATTCGAGCGAGCCGCTCGCCGGTCGGCTGCGGCCGGGAATGTCGGTTGAGGCCTCCGTCGATACCAATTCGGCCGCGAGGCGAAACCCATGTCGAGCACCGCGGCTCTAGATCGGCCGACGTCGGTTGCGCCGGGCGCGTCGGCGCCGGCCGTTGCGGCCGGTTCGCCGACACCTGCTCTCGAGGAGGTGTCGTTCAAGACCTGGGTGGCGGTGATCGGCTCGACCATAGGCGCCTTTCTCGCCATCCTCAACATCCAGGTGGTCGGTGCGTCGCTGGCGGATATTCAAGGCGGCATCGGCGCCGGAATCGACGACGGCGGATGGATCACGACGTCCTATCTCATTGCCGAGATCATCGTGATCCCCTTGAGTGGTTGGCTCGCGAGCGTGTTTTCGCTGCGTACGTACTTGCTGACCAGCACCGCCCTGTTCCTCGCATTGACCGCGGCTTGCGCATTCGCGCAGACCTTAGGCCAGATGATTGTCATTCGAGCCGCGCAAGGATTTGCGGGCGGTGTGCTGATTCCGCTTGCCTTTACCATCATCATGACCAAGCTGCCGCGCTCCAAGCACCCGATCGGCCTTGCGATTTATTCGATCGCCGTGGTCTTTGCTCCTTCGATCGGACCCGCACTCGGCGGCTACTTCAGCGACAATTTCGGCTGGCAGTCGATCTTCTTTTTGAGCCTCATCCCCGGTGCGCTGATGATCGCCATGTTGTGGTATGCGCTCGACCCGGCGCCCCGTCAGTTCCATCTGCTGGCCGAAGGAGATTGGCTCGGCGTAATTACGATGGCGCTGGGCCTCGGTTCTCTGGAGACCGTACTCGAAGAGGGAAACAAAGACGACTGGTTCGGTTCGCCGTTCATCGTGCGCCTCTCGGTGGTGGCAGTCTTGAGCCTGGCCGCTTTCATTTACCTAGAGCTGAAACGCCCCACTCCGCTGTTGAATCTGCGTTTGCTGAAGCGCCGCAACTTCGGACTCGGCACCTGTGCGAATTTCGTCTTCGGGTTCTCGATGTTCGGTTGGATCTATCTCATTCCGCAATATCTGTCACGCCTGCAGGGCTACAGCTCCCAGGAAATCGGCGGCGTGATGGTCTGGCTCGGCCTGCCGCAATTGTTCCTGATCCCGTTCATCCCCAAGGTCATGCAGCGAGTTCAGGTGCGTGGGCTGGTGATCGCCGGATACTCTCTTTTCATCGGCGGCAGCTTGCTGGCGATGTTCCTGTCCGATGACTTTTCCGGGCCTGAATTCCTGGGCTCGAGTCTGATACGCGCCTTGGCCCAGGCAATGACCATGGCGCCACTGTCGGCAATGGCCATCGCCGGAATCGAGCCGCGAGATGCAGGGTCCGCATCTGCGCTGTTCAACGCGACGCGCAATCTCGGCGGCGCCGTCGGAATCGCGCTGCTGCAGACTCTTCTGACCAAGCGCGAGCAGTTTCACTCCGACGTGCTCTCCTCGCAAGTTACGCTGCTCGCGACGGCCACACGTCAGCGGCTTGACCATCTCGCCGACTATTTCCTGGCGCATGGTGCAAGCGACCGGAACTTGGCGAATTCGGAAGCCGCAGTCGCGATCGGCCGCGTAATCCGCCATCAGGCGTTCATGCTGGGATTCAGCGACGTCATCATCATTCAAAGTGCGGTATTGGGCCTGGGGCTGGCGGCGGTGCTATTCCTGCGAGGCACCGCCCGAAGCTCCGCCAATGGAGAATCACATTGAGCGATCCGCGAACCGTAGTCGCGCCCGTCACGGCCGCACTGGCATTGCTGCTGGCGGCGGGGACCTTGAGCGGCTGCGCAACCAGCCCTCGCTATGGTCGGCCCGCAGATCCCGTGCAAACTCAGTATCTCGACCCGGCAAATTTGCCGCCCGTCCAAACCGCCGCACCCGTGCCGCACGTATCCATGGGCAACGGTTCTGCGGAGCGCTGGTGGACTCTGCTTGGTTCGCCGGACATCGATCGGCTGGTGACGCTGGCGCTGCAGAACAATCGATCGCTTGCCACCGCGAACGCGCATTTGGCGGCGGCACGCGAGCATCTACGCGCCGCGCGCGGCGCGTGGTATCCCCAGGTGGACGCGGGCGCGGGTGCGCAGCGCACCCGGGTCGGGGCC
>CAYRAC010000555.1:0-3528 GCA_964422045.1 uncultured Steroidobacteraceae bacterium | reverse complement strand
ACACGTACACCCACCGGGTCGCGCCCTGGTCGATCTTGCGCGGCTCGCCGAATGCTTCTTGCAATTTGCTCACCGGCTTTCCGACATTGTCGGCCGCGATGCTCGGCACCGAACGCACGGCGAAGTCGGAGTGGCCGCAGCCCGCGGTCAGGATGGCTAGCGTTAACGCGACGGCCGTGACACGCAACATAATCTGATCCTCGGGCTGATACGAGCAAGGGCCGCAGTTTTGCCGGCTTTGCGAGCAGCTGCCGCAGACGGAGGTCGCAGATCTAGGAATTGACGCTGTGCGCGCGCCGATTATGTAATCGCAAAGCGTGCGTCATGCCGCGCGGCAAGTCTTCCGGATGATGCACGGCGATGATCAGCGTCAAATGCCGCATCAGCCGCTCCAACAAGCGCTTCATGATTGCGCGCTGCCCGGGATCAAGACCGGTCAGCGGTTCATCCAACAACAGCAGACGCGCATCGGCGGTCAGTGCGCGCGCGATCAGCGCGCGGCGCATTTGTCCGTACGACAGCTCGCGCGGCCGGCGCTTCGCGACCGACAAAAGCCCGAAAAATCTCAGCCAAAAGGCCGCCGCACGCCGATCTTCGGGCGTCGCCGCATCGACCAGTCCGATGCTCGCGTAGCGTCCGCTCGCCACCAAGTCAGCCACGCTCACATCGACGCAGTAATCGCTTTGCAACTCCGGCGAGACAAAGCCCGTTTGTCGCTTCCATTGCGCGATGGATGTACCCGGGGGAAAGCCGCTGCGCTCGATGTGTCCGCCGAGGGCGGGCGATAGATCACCGTACAGCAGCTTGAGAAAACTGGACTTGCCGGCACCGTTCGCGCCGAACACCGCCCAGTGCTCGCCGCCGCGCAATTGCCAATCAAGATCTCGCAGCACCAATCGATACTCGACGTACAGGTTTACTTTGGACAGCCGCATGAGCAGCGGCGCGTTGCCGTCAATGCGCGGCGTACCCCGCGACACAGGCCGATTTTCGCCGGCGCGCCGCGCGAGATCCAACATCTCCGAGCGCCGCATGAGTTTGACGGCGCTGACGCGGCCGCCGCTCAGTTCGAGCATGCGGCCGGTGCCGCGCGGTACATCGCTCGCCCGGTGCGCACTCGCCACCCATGATTGGCCGCCGCGGCGCGCCGCGGCGAGCACCGCGTCGAGACGCCGGCGAAAGTGCGTGTCGAGACCGTTATAGAATTCGTCAAGCAACAACCAGTCCGGATCCTGTGCCAGCGCGCGCGCCAGCAAGACCAGCCGTTTTTGTCCGTAGGACAGCGACAGGAATCGCCGCTGCGCATGTTGCAATATGCCGCAGTCCTGCAGCTTCGCGGCTACCTCCCTGGCCTCTCGCGCCGTGACGGGCATGAGCAGAAGATCGGTGCGATGCAGACCCGTCGCCACCACCTCGTGCACGCGCAGATTCCAACCGTAGCGGGCATATTTGTCCTGCTGTTCGGCGCCCACATAGGCAATGCGGCGCTTGGCTTCGATGAGATCAACGGCGCGTTGGCCGAGACGGTAGCTGCGCGCCGGGATTTCCGGCTCCCGGCCGGGCGTCGGCCAGACAGCGCCGCTCAACAGCTTCAACAATTGAGTTTTGCCCGAACCGTTGTCGCCGAGCAAAGCCCAGCGTTCCCCGGGCTTCAATTGCCACGAGACCTCGCGCAACGCCCATTTCTCGCCGCGCCGCACGCTCGCCGCGTGCAGCAATACCGTAAGCCCGCGCATCAGGTGTCGCGGAGCCGCCAAATACCGTCGGAATCGCCCACGCGGCGCTCGCGCACCAGCTTGATCAAATGCGCCTCGAGCGTGAGGCGCGCCCAGCGATGCCGTTCGAGCGCCACGTCGTCGTAAACCGCCGCGGTCAGCTCATCGAGCGTCGCGCGGCCCAATCGGCGCAGACTCTGCACGACCTTTTCCTCGCGCGCCAGCCGATGCAGCCGCAAGGCGCGCAGTACCTCCTTGCCGCGTTCCATCACGCCGCCGTGCCCGGGGGCGATGCGTTCGAAATCGTAGGCTCGCAGCTTCTCGAGCGAGTGCAAGTAGGCGTCCATGTCGCCATCCGGCGGTAGGATCACCGGCGACACCCCTTCGAGCACATGGTCGCCGGTGAAAAGCATCCTTTCGTGCTCCAAAAGGTAGCACACGCAATTCGAGGCGTGCCCCGGCGTATGGATGGCGACCAGGGGCACCTCGCCGACTGCCAAGCGCTCGCCGTCGGCGGGCGTGTACTTGGATTCGAAGGTCGAGTCCTGCCGGCCATCGCCGGGCGCCGGCAAGCCAATGACCAGCGCGCCCGTGTGTGCGGCAAGGCGCTTGGCGAGAGGCGAGTGGTCCTTATGGGTGTGGGTCACGACGATCCAGCGAACGGCGCCAGCCGCAGCCGACATAATCGCGTCGAAGTGCCGTTCGTCGTCAGGCCCGGGATCGAGCACAGCCACTTCCCGAGATCCGAACAGATAGGTGTTGGTACCGGGACCGGTCATCAATCCGGCATTGCCGGCGACGATCCGCCGAACACCCGCCGCCAGCGACACGCACTTCTCGGCGGCGAGCTGCGATCTAGCTTCCAGGCGGGTGTCCTCCGATTTGGATTAATTTTTCGAAGCTGTGGGTCTCCACCGGCGAGCCGACCTCGAATTTGCGAATATTACCCACGTCGGTGACGTTTATCGCATATTGACACAGTTGCGATGAGCAGCGGAGCCGCTACACTGTGGTACATGTCAAAGTCACCGAACGCCAGACGCATTGGTGGTCCTCTGTCTTGGGAACAATTGGCACGCCCGGATACGGAACAGTGCCAACGCTTCTTGGCCGAGTCGCTGTCGCTGCTGCTCGCGGACATATTGCGATCGGTGCTCTCTGATGCCAGCCCGGCGTTGGCGGCGGATGAGTCGGCGGTCGAGCGCTACCGCAACCTCGCCGACTCGCTGGCCGATGGGGAATCGCGGCGCCGCACCAGCCTCGGAATCACACGCGCAGGGCTCGCCAAACGCTGTGTCACGTGGCTCAAGTTGCTCTTGACGCCCGCGCCGAACGCCCCGTCCAGCGCGCCGATGCGCGAATTCGTCGATGCCCTGGGCCTGTTTCCGGCCCTTTTCGACAGTGAACCATCGGCCCGCTCGCGCCGAGCCCGGCTGACCTGGCTACTCACCCACGACCGGCGCTTGGACGCAAGTACCCGGGAGGCCGCCACCGCCTTAATCGAGGCTTGCGAGCACTTAGGGGTGCTGCTGTGGCCCGATGCAGAGACCGCCTAGAACCGGACGCATTTCCGCTCCGATAGCCTGAAGAGGCGTATTATATTAAGTCGCCGTCGGGGGCCCTTGGGTTAAGTAAAGGCCGGAGTCTTGAATGCAAACACCTCCCATACCGAAGACTGAGGAAGGCGCTGCGGCGTCGGTAGACAAGTCGCGCTTCAAGTTTCAAAAGCTGCTGCAGCCGTTCACGATCGAGCGCGGTATCGCCACGCCGATCATCTGGTTCTTGCTCGATTGGCTGGTACTCGGCGTGTCGA
>CAYRAC010000554.1:2498-3534 GCA_964422045.1 uncultured Steroidobacteraceae bacterium | reverse complement strand
GCCCGACATCATGGGGCTGCTGGCAGGCATAGCCAAGCGCGGGCGGGTGGTGGTCGTGGACCCGCGCCGCACCCAGACTGCACGGCGAGCCAGTGAATGGGTGCCGATTCAACCCGGCACCGACGCGTTGCTGCTAGCCCTCATGGCGCTCAACATCGGTGCCGGCGACGAGGTTATCACTTCTCCATTCACCTTTTTCGCGACCGCAGGAACGATTGCGCGTACCGGTGCGCGGCCGATCTTCTGCGACATAGATTCCCTGACGTTCAATCTATCACCCGCCGCGGTCGAGGCCTTCATCGCTGACCGCTGCGTGGCGCAAGGTGGTGAGCTCATTAACCGCAGCACCGGCGGCCGGGTCAAGGCACTGATGCCGGTGCATCTGTACGGCCAGTCGGCCGAGATGGATCCGCTCATGACGCTCGCGCGACGCCACGGGCTCAAGGTGATCGAGGACGCCGCCCAGGCCATCGGGACGGAGTACAACAATGGCTCGCGTGTTGGCGCAATCGGCGACGTTGGCTGCTTTTCGTTCTTCCCGAGCAAGAATTTGGGCGCGTTCGGCGACGCTGGCCTCTGCACCACGAACGATGCCGAGCTGGCTGAGAGCATGCGGGTACTGCGGGTGCACGGCGGTAAACCGAAGTATTTCCATGCGGTGATCGGCGGCAATTTTCGCATCGACGAGTTGCAAGCGGCGGTGTTGCGAGTGAAGTTGAGGTACTTGGACGGCTGGACCGAACGGCGCCAGAGCAATGCGGCGTATTACGATTCAGCCTTCGCCGACGCCGCGCTTGGGAAAAAATTCACGACGCCGTACGCGGTTCCGGGCCGGCGGCATATTTTCAATCAATACGTCGTGCGGGCGCAGAATCGCGATGCCCTCAAGCAGCGTCTTACCGAGCGCGCGGGCGACCTTCTGTATGTTGAAGGCGATGATGCGGGCCGTAACGCGATCGAGGACGGCGCCGAACTCGTCCGCGACCCAAGCGTGAGCCGGCTGCGCCATCAGCAAGGCGAGCTTCAGTCGATAGCG
>CAYRAC010000554.1:0-2488 GCA_964422045.1 uncultured Steroidobacteraceae bacterium | reverse complement strand
CTTCGCCTACCTGCACTACCGGGCCGGGGATTTCCCCGAGTCTGAACGGGCGGCGAACGAGACTCTCGCGTTGCCGATCTATCCGGAGCTCGAGGAGGCGCAGCTGGCGCACGTCGTCTCGACGATCGCCGAGTTCTATTCCTAACTCTTTTTGAAATCGTCGGGCAGCAGCTGGTGGCGCGACAGCAGCTTGTAGAAGTCGGTGCGATTGCGCTTCGCCAATCGTGCCGCCTGGCTGACATTGCCTCCGGTGATCTGCAGGATCTGCGACAGGTAATTGCGGGTGAATTCGTCGCGCGCCTCGTCGAAAGAGGGCAGCCGCGTCGGGTTGCCGCCCAACGATTGCTGAACCAGTTCGGCGGTGATAATTGCGCCGTGCGACAGCGCCACGTTTTGACGAACGACGTTGTACAGCTGCCGGACGTTGCCAGGCCATTCGGCCGTCGCCAGCAATTCCACCGCCTCGGGCGCGTAAATTTTTCGTTGCCCGCTTTCCTTGGCAATCTGTTCCAGGAAATGCGCGACCAGCAAGGGAATGTCCTCGCGGCGCCGCCCCAAACCCGGCATCTCGATGTGCACGACGTTCAGCCGGTAGTACAAATCCTCGCGAAATTGCCCGCCGACCATCAATTCGTGCAAGTCGCGATGGGTTGCGGAAATGATTCGAACGTTGATCGGCACCGTCTCCGCGGCCCCCACCGGCCGGATCTGGTTTTCTTGCAGAACGCGCAGCAGTTTTACCTGCAGCCGCATCGGCATGTCGCCCACTTCGTCGAGCAGCAAGGTGCCGCCGTCGGCCGTTTCGAACAGGCCCTTTTGTGAACGCGTGGCCCCGGCGAACGCGCCCTTTTCGTGGCCAAACAGCTCGGATTCTAAGAGGTTTTCCGCCATCGCACTGCAGTTGATGGCGATGAAGGGCTTGTTGCGGCGTGGGCTGGCCTCGTGGATGGCGCGCGCCAACAGCTCCTTGCCCGTGCCGCTCTCGCCGGTGAGGAGCACCCGTGCATCGGTACCGGCCACCATGTTGGCCTGCGCCAGCTTGTCTTCCATCAGCTGGTTGCGGGTGATGATGTTCGAGCGCCAGTCCTCATCGACGTGCGCAAATCCCGAGACCTTGAGGGCCTTCTGGACGTGATCGAGCAAGTCTTGCTTGTCGACCGGTTTGGTCAGAAACCCGAAGGCGCCGCTTTGGGTGGCATGAACGGCATCCGGGATCGTGCCGTGGGCGGTCAGAATGATCACGCGCAAACCGGGCCAACGGCTCTGCAACTCCTTGAGCAGCCCAATGCCGTCCATTTGATCCATGCGTAAGTCGGTGATCACAAGATCAGGCCGAAACCGCAAGCAGGCCGCCAACGCCGCCGCGGCGCTCTCGACCGCTTCGACTTCGTAGTTCTCGGCGCGCAGGCGAATCGTCAACAGTCGTAACAATCCGGGGTCATCATCTACGACCAGAATCCGCGCCTTGCGCTTCTGCGGGGTCTGCGTTTCCCGGGCACCGGGATGAAGCCCGAAGGAAAGCGGAGTCGTGGCGGCAATTGAATAAGCGTTCAAAGAAGTCTCTCCGGTATCTTTCACGGTGTGTGCGATCCACTCGTTCCGCGGTCGTTGATCGAGCGCTCGATGTGAGTGACCGCCTCGAGCTTGGCGCGAGCCTCGTCCAAGGCCTTGCGTAATCTCACATTTTCGTCCGACTCGGCGGCCAAGCGACGGTTAGCCGTGGCGAGCTTGTCGCGCGAATCATCGTGTTGGGCATCGTCCCTCACGCGCTTGTTTTCAGCCTGAAGTATCAGCCTCTGCTCGACCTCTTTGAGCTCCACGAGGGCCAACAAACGTTCTATCGGCAGTAGAGTTTCAGGCCTCGCCAGGAGTTCCGCCAACTGTCGCTGGGCCGCGACGTCATCCGTGCCGCTAAATCCGGGTGTCGCGAGCGCCAAGGCGTACCTCAGCCGATTACTGGTCGTGGGGGCCAGATCCGCGGCATCCTTGGCGGACTGAAAGATTTCAGCCTGTCGGCCAGGATCGCCCTGCGGCAGGCTGCTCATCATTTGCAACAGCGGCGTTATCGGGCTCAAATCCTGGGCCGGGTCCGGCTGTGCCGGCGCCACCGGCTTTTGGCGGGCAAATGAGCCCTCGACGCCACAGCCGCACACCGAACCGATGGCGAACGCGCATGCTGCGATGCGCAACCATCTATGCCGCATGAGCTTTTTCACGGGGCACCGCCTGCCGCATGGGCAGGCGCACCCGAAACTGGGCGCCTCCGGACTTGGCCTCGAGGATCTCAACACTGCCCGCATGTGCATTGACGAATTCGGTCACAACCGACAGGCCGATTCCCGTCCCTTTGACATGTCCTCCCTGCGGCGTCTTTCCCTGATAAAAGGCTTCGAAGATCCGCTTGCGGTCGTCCGGCGGAATTCCGGGTCCGCTGTCGATGACGTCGATCACCAGCTGTTCGCGCTCGCCTCGGGCATGAATCGAGATG
>CAYRAC010000553.1:0-3536 GCA_964422045.1 uncultured Steroidobacteraceae bacterium | reverse complement strand
GGCGAAGCTTAAGCGGCGGCGCCAGGCGCAGAGCAACAGTGCACCGACGGCGCCCACCGAGCCGGCCTCCGGCGGCGTGAACCACCCGAACGCGATGCCGCCGATCACGACAAAAATGAGTACGCCGATATCCACGATGCGCAGCAACGCCGCGCGCCGTTCGGACCACGTGGCGCGCACCGTGGCAGGCGCCAACTCGGGCTTGAAATGGCAGAGCACCACGATGACCGTGCAGTACAGCAGCACTTGAGTGATCGCCGGCACGATCGCGGCCGTGAACAGCCTGCCGATCGATTGTTCCGCGATGATGCCGAAGACGATCAATGCTCCGGACGGCGGGACCATTTGGCCCAGGGTGCCGCCCGCCGCCACCGCACCGGTGGCCAATTCGTCAGAATAGCCATGCTTGCGCATTTCCGGCAGCGCCACCAAACCGATGGTGGCCGCGGTGGCGAGGCTCGAGCCGCTGATCGTTCCGAATCCGGCACAGCCGCCGATCGACGCGAGCGCCAAACCGCCGCGGCGATGTCCGATCATTCGCGCCGCGGCATCGAAAAAATCACGGCTGGCGTTTGCCGCAAAACAAAGATGCGCCATCAACAGGAACAAGGGTAACACCCCCAATTCGTAGCGCGACAGCGTATCGAACAGGATCACGCCGGATTTGATGAGCGCGGGTTCGAATCCGAGTATCAGGGTCATCCCCGCCATCCCCACCAGGCCGAGCGCCACGCCGATGGGAACGCCCGCCGTCAAAACCAGCAACAGGATCAAGACTCCCACGAAGCCGACGAGCGGCGCGGCGGTCATGAAACTCGACGCCTCTTGGCGATTCGCGCGGCATAGATCAACGCCACCGCCGCCACCGATACGATGCTGACGATCCTCAGGGGCCCGTACGGGATGTGCAGCAGTTCGCTCTCTTCATGGGCTGCGCGCAAATCGTGCGCGATCCAGACGCCGCCCGCCGTCAACGCCAGGAAGAACAATGCACACAGCGCCGCGTGAAATCGTTCCATCGCGGCGCGCACGCGCGGCGACAAGCGGGCGATGAGCAAATGCACCACCGCATGCTTGTCAGCCAGGGTCGCCGACACGATCGCCACCGACGATGCAATCAGGATCGAAGCCTGCATCAGCTCAATCGAGCCGAGCAAAGGTTTGCCGATGTGCCGGCCGATCACGGCGATGGCGTCCACGGCCACCGCGAACAACAGTGCCGCCGCGCCGAGATAGAACAGCCAGTTCCTGGCGCCCGAATCTTGCCGGCTCACGCGGCCACCATCATGCCGTCGCGGGCAGCGTAGCTGACCGGTGGCAATCCTGCGGCCGCTGTGATGCGGGTCATGTACGCGGTGATGTCGGCGGCCTGCACCGGATTGGCGATGACGGGGCGGCCGGGTGCTTCCACGTGCACCGGCACGAAACCGGGCTCGATTCGACCATCCTCGTGCCAACGCAAGGTGCCGAGCAACGCATGCACCGCTTCGGGGTGAAAGGGCGCAAGCCAGTATTCCGGGTCGGGCTCGAACCCAAACAACTGCTTCCGTTTGAGCGCCCAGGCGGCGCGTGCGGGATGATCCTGGCTCGGGCTCAAGGCTCGCGTGACCACGCAGCCGTTTCCCAAGCCGTGGAAAATCGGCTTGCCGAGATAGATCTCCATGCCTCGAATGATGTGCGCATGATGGCCGATCACCGCATCCGCGCCGGCTTCAATCGCGGCATGTGCCACTGGCCGTTCGTACGGGGCGAGTCGCGCGGGCGTGTGGACCAATCCTTTGTGCAGAGCGACGATCACGAAGTCATTGTCGGCCGCGGACGCCGCAATGTCGCGTTGCATGTCGCTCAAGGACTTGGTCTCCGGCGCCGCCAAGGGTGCGGTAGGACTGACCGGCTGCCCATCCGCGGTGGTGATCCGCACGTAAGCGCAGCCCGCTTGGTCTGCGCTCGCCCAGCCGCTTTCCGGGCCGACGCAGTTATAGCTGAGTACGGCGATGCGTCGCGCGGCGCACAGCAATTGCGCGGGCCGCCGCGCGAGATTCAACGTTGCATCGGCGCCGCAGCAGCGGATGCCCAGGCGATCGAGCTCGCGCCGGGTATCCTCGATCCCCTCGGCACCGCAATCGGCGATGTGGTTTCCCGCCAGCGTCAGTACATCGAACCCCGCGCGCGCCAGCGCGCCCAAGTGCGCGGGATCGGCACCCGGGGCCGGCACGTCGCCCTTAAGTTCGATGCCGCGGCGGGTGTGCGGCACTTCGAGGTGCCCGATGGTGACGTCGGCGCTGCGGGTGAGCGGCGCTATTCCCGCGAGCCAGAAGTCCGGGCGCGGTTCATCGAGCACCAAGTCGCCGGTAAAGATGAAATCGATGGCGGCCATCTCGTCAGCCCCGCGCCAGTCATGGCCATGGTATTGCCCACGCGCAAAATTCTTCTTATTCAGTCTCCACGCTCATCTTGCCTCAACCTTTAATCGTTTGCAATGCTAACTAATTGGAATGCGCAGCTGCCGCACGGCCGACATGCGCGCCCCGCTGCTAAACGCCCTTGAGCTTGTTCGCTTGGAGCACGGCCGCCGCCGCCGGCGTCGCGAATTTATTGGTTAGCATCGTCAACCATTTTAGCCTAATATCGAGCGCCTCGGAGTTGCACCGCTGGATGAGGCTTTGCCGACCTTGCATTGGCATCGAACGCTGTGGGCGATGGTTATCGTTCAGTTCGTCATCGGCGTGGCGTTCTCGATCGCGCCGCCCATCCTCGCTCTGGTGCTGCCCGGTCTTGGAGTATCCGGCGCCGCGGCGGTGCGCTCTTGGGCCGGCCTGCTGCTCGGCATCACCCCGCTCGCAGCCGCCCTCACTTCGCCGCTGTGGGGTCGATTGGCGGATCATGCAGACAGGCGCCTGCTGCTGTTGATCGCCTGTGCGAGCGCCGCAGCCTGCACGGCCGGTATGAGCCTTGCGGTGAATCCATGGCAGCTCCTCGCCTTGCGGCTCACCATGGGGTTGTTCGGCGGACACATTGCGGCCGCCATGTCCATCGTCTCGAGCGTCGCGCCGCCCGGCAGAATGGGCTGGGCATTGGGCTGGTTGGCGACGGGGCAACTCGGTGGCTCACTGCTCGGCCCCCTCATCGGCGGCGGCGTCGCGGACTTGTTTGCCAGTTTAAGGGCGCCATTTTTGACCGCCGGGATCGCCGCCCTCTTGGTCTGCGGCGTCATCGGCGTCGTCCCGCGTCCGGTGCGCATCGCGCGACCACCATCACCGCCGGCGGCGCAGCTGCGCTGGTTGACGCGCTACCGAACACTGCCGACATTCGCGCTCGCCTTGCTGCTGGCGCAGTGCGCAATCATGGGACCCCAGCCGATCGTGTCATTGCACGTGCGCGAGTTGGTGGGAACGCATGCAAATTTGGCGACGCTCGCGGGCTTTGCATTCTCGGTGGTCGCGCTGAGCGGACTCATCGCCGCGCCCTTGATCGGGCGATTGAGCGATGCCGTGGCAACGCACCGGTTGTTGTTGGCGGTGGTGGTGGGCGCCGCG
>CAYRAC010000552.1:0-3538 GCA_964422045.1 uncultured Steroidobacteraceae bacterium | reverse complement strand
TGTTGGCGTGCCTGCACCCCGCCCAGGCCGCCGAGAACAGCGAGGCGGCGACCCTCGAGGAGGTGGTGGTTACCGCCCAGAAGCGCACCGAAAACCTGCAAGACGTGGCGGTGAGCATCCAGGCGATCAGCACCGAAAAGCTCGAAGAGCTGCGCATCACCAATTTCGACGACTATGCGAAGTTTCTGCCCACCGTGTCCTTTCAAAGCGACGGGCCCGGCTTCGAACACGTCTACATGCGCGGCGTCGTGAGCGGCGGCGACGGCAATCATTCCGGCTCGCTGCCGAGCGTGGGTGTCTACCTCGATGAACAGCCGGTCACCACCATCGACGGCAACTTGGACATTCATGTCTACGACATCGAACGCGTCGAGGCCTTGTCCGGGCCGCAGGGTACCTTGTACGGCGCGAGTTCCGAATCGGGAACGATTCGTATCATCTCGAACAAACCGGACCCGAGCGGCTTCAAGGCGGGCTACGACCTCGGCGTCAATTCCGTCGACCACGGCGGCACCGGCTATTCGATCGAAGGCTTCGTCAACCTGCCGCTGTCCGACATCGCGGCGGTTCGCTTGGTGGGTTGGGACGTGCACAACGCCGGCTATATCAGCAATGTGGCCAAGTCCTACACGTTCCCGACCTCGGGAATAGTCTTCAGCAACGCAGCGCTGGTTGCCAAGGATTACAATACCACCGAAACCAAGGGCGGCCGCTCGGCGCTGCGGGTCATCTTGGGCGAGAATTGGACCATCACGCCGATGGTCATGGGCCAGGTCACGACCACCAATGGTCCGTTCGCCTACAATCCCGCGGCGGGCGACCTCAACACCTGGCAATTCTTCCCGGATCCGACCCGCGATTCGTGGGTGCAGTCATCCCTGACGGTCGAGGGCAAGATCAGCGATTTCGATGTGGTCTACGCGGGCGCGTACCTGACGCGCAACACCCACGAGCAATCGGACTATACCGATTACTCGTTGTTCTACGACCGGACTTACGGTTCCGGTGCATACTTTTTGGACAACGCCGGCAAGCTCATCAATCCGGCGCAGGACATTCAGGGCCGCGACCACTACACCAAGACCAGCCATGAGCTGCGCATGACGTCGCCCAAGGATTATCGGTTGCGCGTGACCGCGGGCTTGTTCTTGCAGCGCCAAGTGCATGAGATCTTGCAGGATTACGTCGTCGACAACGACAACGATCCGCTGGGCTCGGTGGCGCCGAACAATATCTCGGTACCGGGTTGGCCGGGAACTCTGTGGCTCACCGACCAGGAGCGCGTCGACCGCGACTCCGCGGAGTTCGGCGAGGCGTCCTTCGACTTCAACCAGTACCTGACCGCCAATGGCGGCATACGCTTCTACAAGTACGACAATACGCTGCAAGGTTTCTACGGATTCAATTCGACGTTCAGCACCCATGAGGGCATTGCCACCTGCTTCACGCCGTTCGTGCCCTTCCACGGCGCGCCGTGCCAGGACCTCAACGGCCGCACCTCGAGTTCCGGCAATACGCCTAAATTGAATTTGACCTACAAGATCGACAAAGATCACATGGTGTATGCGACCTGGTCCAAGGGCTTTCGTCCCGGCGGCGTGAACCGCAATGGCGGCGGTACGCTGCCGCCGTATCAACCCGACTATCTCACCAACTATGAGTTGGGTTGGAAGACCACCTGGCTCGATCACCGCTTACGCTTCAACGGTGCGATCTTCGATGAGCGCTGGAAGAATTTCCAGTTCGCGTATCTCGGCGCGAATGCACTCACGATCATCGCCAATGCCGGCAACGCCGAGATCAAAGGCATCGAATCGGAACTGGAGTTCGCCGTCACGGAAGGGCTCACGATCTCAGGCGGCTTCTCCTGGCTCGACGCGAAGCTTACGCAGGCGTACTGCGACAATCCGGCGATGTGTCTCACGCCGGGCTATGAGGATTACGCGCCCGCGGGCACGCGCTTGCCGGTCACGCCGAAGTTCAAAGGCGACATCACCGGGCGCTACACCTTCCCGGTCGGCAGCTACAAGGGCAACGTCCAGGTGTCGGGCGTCTATGTGGGATCGCGCACCTCGGACTTGCGCGTGGTCGCGGCGAATGCGCTCGGCGACGAGCCGGCCTACGCCGTCGCCGACATTTCCACCGGACTCGAGGTCAACAAGCTGACCTTCGAGCTGTACGTCAACAATGTCGCCGACAAGCGTGCGGTACTCGATCGCTTTGCCGAGTGCGATGCGGAGAGCTGCGGGCAGATCGCGGTGTACAACGTGCCGAATCAGCCGCGCACCATCGGCTTCAAATTCGGGGAGAAATTCTAAGAGCGGCCGAGCACGGCGCCGCGCACGGCGCAGATCCACTGCAGGGGTTCGGCTATCATCGCTGGCGGCCAGCTCAGCGCGCGACGACGATTCAAATGCCGAACTTGTATCAGGACACCGCCGAACCCGCGACAGCGACGCCGCCGCTCGACGGCGACGCGCGTGCCGATGTGCTGGTGATTGGCGGCGGCATCACCGGCTTGTCGACCGCGCTGCATCTCGCCGAACGAAACACGGCAGTCGTGCTGCTCGAGGCCGAAGAGCCGGGTTGGGGCGCCTCAGGTCGCAATGGCGGACAGGTCAACCCGGGTCTGAAGCACGATCCGGATCGTGTGGAGCGCGACCATGGCCCGGATTTAGGAGGGCGCATTAATGCCCTTGCGGGCGGCGCGCCGGGGTTGGTCTTCGATCTCATCGCCAGGCATGCCATCCGCTGCGAGGCGCGCCGCAACGGCACGCTGCGCGCGGCGATACGGGCGCAGCACGCCGCGCAGGTGCGCGCCACCGCGCAGCAGCTGACCAGACGCGGCGCTCCGATCGAGCTGCTGGAAGGCGCGGCCCTCGAGCGGGCGACCGGTACGACCCGCTACGCGCTCGCAATGCTGGATCGGCGCGGCGGAGATTTGAATCCGTTGAGCTATGCGCGCGGCCTGGCGCGCGCCGCATTGCGCGCGGGCGCCGTGGTGCACGGCGGCACGCGGGCGCTTTCGATGAAGAGGGCGGGGGCCGTGTGGCAGGTGCTGACGGCGCGAGGCACGGTGTCCGCGGCGCGCGTGGTGCTCGCCACCAACGGCTACACGGACAGCCTCTGGCCGGGGCTCGAGCAAACGATCGTGCCGCTGTTCGGCGCGATTGCCGCGAGCGCCGTTCTGCCCGAGGAGATCGCGCGCGGCATCATGCCGAGCCGCGCCGTGCTCTACGAAAGCGGCGCGATCACGGTCTATTACCGGGTCGACAGCGGCCAGCGTCTCTTGATCGGCGGCCGCGGCCCAATGCGCGAGATTACGGCCACCGCGCCGCTTGCGCATTTGCTGGCCTATGCGCGCACCCTGTGGCCGGCGTTGGCGCAAACCCCCTGGACACATGCCTGGGGCGGGCGCTTGGCGATGACGCCGGATCAGTACCTGCACGTCCATGAGCCGGCCGATGGGGTCTTGATCTGCTTGGGCTACAACGGCCGTGGCGTTGCGATGAGCACGGCGATGGGCGCGCAGATTGCG
>CAYRAC010000551.1:0-3547 GCA_964422045.1 uncultured Steroidobacteraceae bacterium | reverse complement strand
AGGGCCCATACGCCATCGCCGCCCACGTGGCCTGAATTCTCGAGGCCGACCGCGAACGCGCCGCCAAACGCAGGAATCGAATCGCAGCGCGGCGCCACGAAGTTGACGATGACCCCACAGTTGCCGCCGCAGCCGCCCTGCAGATACCTTCCCGTCCAGGTCTTCGTCGGCAACCGCAATTCGAATTGGATCGTCGGGGCGACGTAGCCCTTGACCAGGCAGAATTCCGCGCGCGCAGCGGCGGCGGGTTCGAGCGTCGCGGATTGGACTCGCGCGGGGCCTTCGGCCAGGCGCGAAAAATCTTTGGCAGTCAGTGCGGCACAGTCCATGATCGGTGCGATGACTGGCCTTTCGGGCAGCGGCACCATGTCCGCGGCGGATGCCACGGTTGTCTGCGCACGGATCTGCATCGAGGCGAGCAATGCTGTCGAAAGCGCCGCTGCCGCAACGATCGGCGCGAGAGTTGTGCGGATAACAACCATCAAAATGATGCTCCCGTCCTCGCGATGGCCACGAGTTTCGAGAGGTCATCCTGCAACAACAACCGATCGGCGACGAGTTTCCCGCCAGCCAATCGCACCTTGGACAGGTAGTTCGATTGATTGCCGTAGATCCTCCGGCACCGGCCGGCGTCGAAGGGCGCGGTGTAGCCAAACAAAAGACACGCGTCGTTGTTGCCAACACCATAAGCCGCGACGGGCACTGCGACTTGCGGATAGCGCACGCCACCCAGGGCATTGCCGTAGTCATCGAGCCGGCAGGAGCCGTCGGCATTGGTTTCGATCATCGCGGAGGGCGGCGGGAGCTTGCCCCCGCCTATCCAACTGTACATATTGGCGAACAGGGCGGCCTGAACCAGGTAAAGAGGATAGTCGTTGGGATGCGAGCCGGCAGGGAACTCGATCTGACATCGGGTCGGTGAGAAATGCGGCTGTCCGCTGGGCGTCGGTACCTTCCCGGGTGCCGGCGGGACGCCGGCGCCGGGCGGGGGCGGGATGGCGACATGGGAGGCGCCGGCGATCTCGTAATGACGGTATCGATCGTCATCGGGGCGGCGATTATTCAGCCCGCCGAAACCATTGAAGTCGCTTTGCGTATTGAGCCGCATGACGGGAACGTCCAGCGGCTTGACGTATTGCGCATCCGCCATCGGCAGGTAGCCAGCGAAGATGTTTCGTCCGTTCTCGAGCTTGGCCTCTTCGTGATGGTAGTTGGCGAAAGTGGCGGTGGCCACGCCGGTATACGAATACCCCGTCATCAAGAGGTGTTTGACCGGGTAACCCGCGAGGGGACTCGAAGCACCCTGCGTTTTGATGGCTGCGCCGGCCTGCGCCAGCATGCCCCACAATTGCGTTGGGTCGGCGGCGTTCAATTGGGCGTAGCGGCCCGGATCCGCGGCCTTGAGGCCCGCCATCGTCAGAGGGTGCTGCACGCCCACATAGGCGTCGCCGCCGGCGGCAAAATAATCATGAACGGCGTTCCAGACCACACTCGCGCCGCCACCGTTGGGATGCAGCGTTTCCACGATGACGTTGCCGCTGAAGCGTCTTTTGTCCTGGGGCCGATAGACGATCAAACGCGTGGTGAACGGCACTGCGGCGCTGAGAAGTTCGCGCGAGAAGTCGCGCCGGCCCAGATCCTTGAGATTATCCCGCGAGGCAACATCCGGGGCGTCCGCCATCGACACAGGTTTGTACACGTTGGCACGGCCCGTCAGGAAATACTCGTGCGCCTCGTACCCCAGGGCGTCGACGTTCCAAACGAGGACCCCTGCGGTTGCAGTATCCGCCAGGGGCGGGGATATGCCCGGCACGCCGGAGTCCGCGGCTCGGCCGAAGCGCGGCATGCCTAGCGCCGCCGCGCCGATTGCAGTTCCCGCCCGCAGGACTTTGCGCCGCAACAAACGAAACTCATCCGGCATGTCGCCTCCTCCTGTCGCCCCGCCCGATCATCGCTATTTTCAAACTCATTGGCAATGTAAACGAAATTGAGCGACCGCGGAATTCCGCCAATTAGTTGAGGCCATCAACGATACGCTTGCGAATCAGGGTCGCGTGATCGGTGCCTACGGCTGTGCAACATCTGATATATCCGCAAGAAAATCGATACGGAAGAAGCAATGGTGCTGCAGTTGCTGCCGTAGATAGTTCACGCAACAAACTAAAAGTTTACAGATGTAAGCGCTTTATATATGCTCCGTTGGTAGGCTGTCTCATCGAAATACAACAATTGAAGACTGGGGGTTGGCAGTGAAAAATCAATGCGCGCGCGCCAGGCTTGTGAATCGAATCAGCGTCTATTGGTGCACCGGTTCTCTGTGTGCAGCCGCGGGATTGCTGTTGAGCGCCGCCGCCCACTCGCAAACGGTGGCTGCTCCGACCCAGGACGAGCTGCAGGAGGTCGTGGTCACGGGAACCTTGATTCGCGGCGCGACCGCCCCCGTCGGCTCGACGCTGATCGCAGTCGATCAGGCGCAGCTGCAATCCACGGGCGCCAGCACGATCGCGGATATGCTGCGCGATGTCCCGCAAGTTTCGACTCTGGGCGTCGCCGAAAGTCAGCGCAGCGGCACGGGCGGTGCCACGAACATCACGCTGGCAAATTCCATCAATTTGCGCGGCTTGAGTCCCTTCGCCACGCTGACGCTGCTCGACGGTCATCGAATTCCGCCGGCCGGAACCAGCGGTTCCACCGTCGATCCGGACACCTTCCCCTCGCTGATGCTGCAACGGGTGGATATCGTGGCCGACGGTGCTTCGGCGACGTACGGCTCGGATGCGATCGCCGGAGTCGCCAATCTCATTCTGCGCCGCGACGTCGAGGGCGTTGAGGTGAGCGCCAGGGAAGGCTGGGCGTCGGAATACAAAGATCACCAATTCGACGCATTGATCGGCCACAATTGGGGCAGCGGCCAATTGAGCCTGGGATTCGAGAATTCCTATCATTCGAATCTTAACGGCCAGGACCGCAGCTTCTTCGAGTCCGATCAAACGAATCGAGGCGGCACCGATTACAGCAGCACGCAGTGCAATCCGGGCAACATCGTCGTCGGCGGCGTCAGCTACGCGCTTCCCGGACTTGCGCCCAACACGGCCAACCGCTGCGATCCGGCGAAGTATCAGGATATCTTGCCCGAGATCAACCACAACAACGTGGCGCTCGATTTCGATCAGAAGATCACCGATTGGATCAGCATCTACGGCGACGCCACCTACGCGCGCCGCGACTTCTCGAACCAAGTAGAGCAGGTCACGGGCCCGGTCGAAGTGCCGACGACCAATGCGTTTTTCGTCGCGCCGCCGGGCGCGGTGCTGACGCCTTGCTCGCCCGCGCCGGGCGCGCCCAATTGCGAACAGGTGAATTACTTCTTCGGCAAGGATCTCGGCAACACAGCCCAATCAGCCGGCCATTCCGAGAACTACCAGGGCACCATCGGGATCGATTTCAAGCTCGTTAATGGCTGGCATTTGGGTTTCGACGGCACCGCGGGTAAGGACCACGACCGGGACTTGCAAACTCAAGAGCTCAACAACGGCAACCTGGCGGG
>CAYRAC010000550.1:0-3554 GCA_964422045.1 uncultured Steroidobacteraceae bacterium | reverse complement strand
GATTTCTGCCGCGGCCGATGTTTGCGGTCGGCGTGTGGTATCTCGCGGCCGGACTGCTCTGTTTGATACTCGCCGGCGCCACTCGGGCGCTGTCGCCTTGGATGATGGGAATTCCTTTCGGCGTCGGCCAACTATTGGTGGCGTCGGTACTGCAGTTTGGTTACGGAGAATCCCTTGAATAAGCGTGGCAACAAGAAGAGCGCCGTTCCGCGCTTCGCCTACGATGGACTCGACCGCGTGATTCACGAACGTGCGCGCCTCAGCGTGCTCACCTCGCTCATCACCCATGCGAAGGGATTGCTGTTCGGCGACTTGAAACAGCTATGTGCTTTGACGGACGGCAACCTCAACCGGCATTTGCAGGTCCTCGAGGCCGCGAAGTTGATCGCAATCACCAAGGGTATGCAGAACAATCGTCCCCAGACCTACTGCCGCATCACCGCACTCGGACGTAAACGTTACATCGAGTATCTGGCGGTACTCGAACAGGTTCTGTTGGACGCTGCCGCCGCCGTCAAATCGGACTGGACGGCGAGGGAAGCGACCTAGGTATCACGCGGCTCGGTCGAGTTCCGCCAGGGCCGGCGCGGCCGCGTCCGGGCGCGATTGGATCCAAGCGTGTATCGCCACAGCACCGAGCACGATGGGCAAGCCGAGCAGGATATTCGCCGAGAACGACTCGTGCCCCAGCCACCAACCCACGAGCAGTGCGACCGGCGGGTTGACGTACGCATAGGTCGCCGCCAGCGTAGGCGAAACGCGTTCCACAACGAAGCGGTATGCGGAGAACGCGATCACCGACCCGAAGATGACCAAGTAGAACCACACCCACCAGAAGTGCGGCGCGGTGGGCAACGCCCAGCGCTCCCCTAAAACGGCTGATATGGCGAGCGCCATGATACCGGCCACGAGCATTTCCGCTCCGAAGCCGGTCGGCCCGTGCGGAACATCGACGCGGCGAGACAAGACAGTGCCAAGCGACCAGCAAGTGATACCGAGCAGGATGACGAGCGTTCCCACCGCGCTCGCCTGCAGATCCGCGCCGAGCAGCATCACCGCCGCGCCGATGCCACCGAGGACAATCGCCCCCCACTCCAGGGGCCGCGGCCAGTCGCCGAATGCGCCCGACCAAAGCGCCGTGCCGAGCGGCATGATGCTGATGAGCGCGACCGTGGCACCGGAGCTAACCCAGTGCTCGGCAACCGCTACTCCGCCATTGCCCACCACCAGCAACAGGAAACCGACGATGGCGGCCCCGCGCCATTGCCTCGCCGTGGGCATGGGCTGACCGCGGAGCGCTTGCCAGCCGAGCAGCAATCCTCCGGCCGCCATGAAACGGGTGCCGATCAACAAGAAGGGCGGCGCCCCCTCGATGCCGAGCTTGATGGCGAAGTAAGTCGTGCCCCAGATCACGTAAACTGCGAACAAACAGGCGGCGATGAGCCAAGTCGGGGGCCTGTTCGAGAACTTCTGCTGAGTGGCGGACGACACGCATTTCTCCTGTCAAGCTGCCGTATCATCCAAGATAATCAGGTGGCGCGGATCAATATTATAATGACCTGCGTTAAGTGCAGCTTAACCGGCACCGTGCTCGATTGCGCATTGAAAGTTAGCGATAATGCGCGCCACTCCAACGCAGCGCGGCTTGCTGCAACAGTGAAGGTAAAAATTGCAATATCCCCGCAGACTGAAGTCGCCGCGAGCGGCTCGTTGCCTCGTTCGCGCACGGTTGCTGCTCGGGGCCGGCATGCTCGCCGCAGGGTTCTTGGCCTCGCTGTGCCGCGCCGATCAGCCGCCGCCGGTGCTCGACGAGGTGGTTGTGACCGGCGAACGCACGGGACCTGGCCTGTGGCATGTCCACCGCGGCGATGCGCACGTGTGGATCCTGGGCAGCATGTCGCCGTTGCCCAAAGGCATTACTTGGCGCTCCAAGCAGGTGGAGCAGATATTGGACCGAACCCGCGAAGTATTGGTGCAAAAGCCGTTCGAAATCGGCATCGCTCGGATACTGTGGCTGTTAATTACTGAGCACAACCTTTTGATGGTCGGCGGCGGCAAGCGTCTAAAAGATGTGTTGCCACCGGACCTGCACGCGCGCTTTGCGGTGCAGAGAGCGAAGTACACCACCGATGAAAATAAGTGGGAGCGATTTCGTCCGCTGGTGGCCGCGGCGTTTCTACAGCAGGACGCCTTTCACCAGGTGGGGCTATCGACACGCGTGGACTTGGGTGCAGCGATGCGAAAGCTCGCTGAAAAGCACCACGTGGCGCTCGAGGAAATCAAGATCGCGGGCGTCCGCGATGTGATCGAAGCACTGAAGACGTTGCCACTGGCAGCCGAAAACGCCTGCGTCGAGGCCTCGCTGGCGACCGTCGAGAGCGGATTGCCGCGTCTGGTCGAGCGCGCGCAAGCATGGGCGAGCGGCAACGTCGAGCGCATTGAGAAACTGGCCGAGCCTCACGAGGTGGACAGCTGCCGTGCAGCGCTTGATTCGGGTTCCGGCGCCGCTGATCTCATTGCCCGCATTCGCCGCACGTGGCTCGATGCCATCGATGCGCGGATGCAAAGCGCCGGAGTTACCGTGGCCGTAGTCAATATCGACATGCTTCTAGAACCTGGGGGGCTGCTCGATGAACTTCGCGCGAAAGGATATGAAGTCGATGCGCCGTGAGTTCGTATCGGCGGCATGAAGATCGCGATTACTTATAACGAGTCGATCCTGTTGTTCACTGCCTTCGCGGCCGGGACGGTGGACATCATCGGCTTCACCACCTTGGGCGGTGTGTTTGCGTCCGCGATGACCGGAAACTTCGCGCTGCTGGCCTACTACGTGGCGCAGAGCCGCTCGCGGGCGGCCATGGGATCCATCGTGGCGCTGGTGGGATTCGCGGCCGGCTGCGCGCTCGGCGTATTGCAACGCCGCGGCCGCACACAGCAACAAGCCCTCACGCGGCTGCTGGTCGGCGAAAGCGCGTTATTGTTGGCGTTCGCACTGTATGCGGCGGCTTCAGAGCAGGTCGAGCACAGCTCCTCCAATGACCTGTTGATATTGCTGCTGGCCGTCGCGATGGGGTTGCAGGCGGTGATAGGTCAGACTACGAACCTTTCGACCATCGTATTCACGACGACTTTGACGAAGATGGTGGGAACGATTGCCGATTCGATTGCCAGCGGCGATGTCTCGGCCTTAAAAGAAGTGAGGATCCCGAGCGCCGTGGTTGTTTCCTATCTTTTTGGCGCACTGCTTGCCGGTGCGCTGGTCGTGCGCAAGATAGACGCAGTCGTGTTCCTGCCGTTCACCGGAGTTGCCCTCGCGTTTGTGATGCACCGTCTGGCGTGCCGCGACTCTGCCTAGTCAGGGCATTCGGCGCGGACGACCGCAGTGCGCTTATTGCCTGAATGCCCACCGACCCCGTACACTAGCGCGCCTCCGAAAGGCTGCATTCTTCGATATTCGGGGTGTAGCTCAGACTGGTAGAGCGCTACGTTTGGGACGTATTTACGCTCGCCCAAGTGCGCGACGTGGCCGCGGCGTTGAACCCGGCGATCCCCTC
>CAYRAC010000549.1:0-3561 GCA_964422045.1 uncultured Steroidobacteraceae bacterium | reverse complement strand
CCCCGGCGGTGGCGATGAAAATGGTGTCATCGCCGGAAATGGTGCCGACGACCTCGGGCCAACGGGCGCTGTCGATGGCGACCGCGACGCTTTGCGCCGAACCAATGGTCGTCTTCAGCACGGTCAAATTCGTGCCGGCGGTGAAGCGCGCGCTGACGAACTGCTTGAGCGCGGAGAAGTCGCTTGTGGCGGGGGAGGCATCGGGCAGTACGTAGCGGTCGCCCATTTTGGCCACGCCCAATTCGCGCAAATCCCGGCTCACGCTCGACTGGGTCGCGACATGGCCGTGCTTGCGCAGCATCGCGACCAGTTCGGTTTGCCGCCCCACCGTCTGCTCGCGAATGATTTTCGCGAGCGCAGCTCGGCGTGCCGGGGCATTGCCGTTGTCGGTTGGCGGGGGATTTCGGTTAGGTGCGTGCATAAAATCGCGCGCATTTTGCATAAAAATGCACGCCCTGTCAACGCGATTCGACGCCGAACTCGTCGCGGAAGCCTGCCGGGTTGGCAACCGGCGTTGTTCGGAGGCAGCAAGCCGTAGGACCGGCTTATGCCGCGCTTATACGTTGTCGTAACTTGGGGTAGGGCTCAATCCAAACAACGCCCGATCGTCCGCCCGCGTGAGCGCTTGGTCCAACCAGCCATGCAATTGCTGACGGTCGAGCTCTCCTTGTTCGACCTTCGCGAGGATGATGGCGCCCACGAGTATCTGGCGGCGCATCGCAAGCTTACGCTCGCGATGCGCGCTTACCGCGCGTTTGCGCGCCTCCAAGCGTTGCTGACGCAATTTCAGCTGGCTGAGCTTGCCTTGGAGAGTCGAAATCTGTTCATCGAGTTTAGGCATAGAGATCGAATCCGCCGCGGTGGGAAATAATTGATTCTCGCACGGCCGCACGTGTACAGTCGATTTGCAATGAGGCAGTCCCGCACTTATACATTTACGCTCGGGTCGGCGTGGCGATCTACCATTTAACGGCGACGGTCATTTCGCGCGGGCGTGGGCAAAGCGTGACCGCGGCGGCGGCGTATCGCTCCGCGTCCGCGCTGCGCGATGAGCGCTACGGCCGGGTCCACAATTACACGCGCACTCACCAAGTCGTGCATTCAGAAATCATGGCACCCGAGGCTGCCCCCGCCTGGGTGCACGACCGGGAAGCACTGTGGAACCGGGTCGAGGCCGCCGAGCGCCGCAAAGATTCGCAGCTGGCGCGCGCCATTGAAATCAGCTTACCCGCGGAGCTGTCGGCCGCCGAGAACGTCGCGCTGCTACGCGACTACATTGCCCAGGAATTCGTCTCGAAAGGCATGATCGCGGACTTCTGCATTCGCCGCTCCGATCCGGGTAATCCGCATGCCCATATACTGCTGACGTTGCGTGAACCCAGGCCGTCGGGATTCGGGCCGAAGGCGCGGCATTGGAATCGCAAATCCAGCTTGTTCGAATGGCGTCAGGCGTGGGCCGAGCGGGCGAACCAGCATCTGGCGCGCGCCGGCCACAGCGTACGGATCGATCATCGAACCCTGGAAGCGCAACAGAGCGAGCTCACGCCAGCGCGTCAAATGGGCGTCGGGCGCGGCCGGCAGGCCGATGAGCGGCTACCGGAGCACATCAAAGAGCGCATCGCCGAGCAACAACGGATTGCGCGAGAGAACGGCGAGATGATCGTCGAGGATCCGAGCGTCGCCCTGCGCGCTCTAACGCGCTACCGGCCGAGCTTCACGCGTCAAGACATGCTCGAGTTTCTGCGCTCGCGCACCGCCGATGCCGCGCAGCTCGAGGCGGTGCTCGCCGCGATCACGGAATCGAATGAGCTGGTGGAGCTGCCCGCGAAGGACGGCCAGTCCGCGCGCTTCTCGAGCCGCGACCTGCTCGAGGCGGAAAAGTCGCTGGCAAAGCGGGTGGCGACACTGGTTAAACGGCGCGGCCATGGCGCCGTGGCCGCGCCCGAGATGCCGGAGCCCGCTTTGAAGCTCACCGCGGCGCCGCGCGCCGCGCTTCAATACCTGCTCGGAGAGGGCGACATCAAGGCGTTCGCCGCCACGCCAGGCGAGGACCTCAACGCAGTTCTCGCGGCGGCCCGCCGTGCGTGGGAATCATGCGGATTGAGAATCGCCGGCGCCGCCGTTTCCAGAGTTGCGGTCGAGAGGCTGCAGGCAGCGTCCGGCATCGAGTCGCAAACGCTGCAGTCGCAAGAAGACGAGTGGCGCGAAGGTCGCGGCCTGCCGACTCAAAACCACGTGCTCGTGGTCGACGGCGCCGAGATGATCGGCCTCAAGCAATTGGAGCGCCTGCTCGCGGTCGCGGACAAGTCACACGCCAAGCTGGTCCTCATCGGCGATGCGCTGCAGCTCGCGGCGATGCGTTCCATGTCACCGTTGCAAAACATCGTGGCGGCAGTCGGGCCGACAGGCTAGACCGGCGCCGCCTGCGGCGGCCTTGATTATCGGGCATACGCTCCCCAGAGAGGTATCCTTCCGGCCGCACTGTGAGCCTATGACCCAGTTTTCCGTTCTCGATCTATGCCCGGTCACGCAGGGCGGTAGTCCGGCGCAGTCGTTGCGCAACACGCTCGATCTCGCGCAGCACGCGGAACGCTGGGGGTTTCATCGTTATTGGCTGGCTGAGCATCACAGCATGCCCGGGATCGCGAGCGCCGCCACTTCGGTGGTGATCGGTCACGTAGCCGCAGGGACGTCGAGCATCCGGGTCGGTGCCGGCGGCATCATGTTGCCGAATCATTCGCCGCTGGTCATCGCGGAGCAATTTGGAACTTTGGAGAGCCTGTTTCCCGGCCGCATCGATCTAGGCCTGGGAAGGGCCCCCGGTTCCGATCAAGTGACGGCGCGCGCATTGCGCCGCAATCTCGCCTCCGATCCGGACCAGTTTCCGCAAGATGTGTTGGAGCTGATCGGATACTTCGCGGCCCCGGAGCCCGGTCAGCGCGTCACGGCCGTCCCTGGCGCCGGACTGAAAGTGCCGCTGTGGATCTTGGGGTCGAGCCTGTTCGGCGCCCAGGTGGCGGCGGCACTCGGCCTGCCCTTCGCCTTCGCGTCGCACTTTGCACCTGCCATGATGATGCAGGCCATCGACATTTATCGCACCCGGTTCGAGCCCTCGGCCCAGTTGCGTGAACCCCGGGTGATGTTGGGATTCAACGTATTTGCCGCCGAATCCGACACCGAAGCTCGGTTCCTCGCCTCATCGATGCAACAAGCATTCGTGAATCTGCGCAGCGGCCGGCCGACCCAATTGCCGCCGCCGATCGAGGGATATGAGAGCCAGTTACCGCCGCAGTTCAAGTCGCTTCTCGCCGATGTCTTGACGTGTTCTGCTGTCGGCTCGCCCGAGACCGTGCGTGCAGCACTTGCGGCCTTCATCGCGCGCACGCGAGCTGACGAATTGATGATCACCGCTCAGATTTTCGACCACGCGGCGCGGCTGCGCTCCTACGAAATCGCCGCCGCCGTTCAAAAAAGCCTTTAGCCGCTGCGCGCATCCGCGCCGATGCCGAGAAATGTGCGCATGCGCGCAAGTTCTGCGTCGAGAGCAGCACGAAACGCCGC
>CAYRAC010000548.1:0-3563 GCA_964422045.1 uncultured Steroidobacteraceae bacterium | reverse complement strand
CGAACGAATATTCGCCCTTGTGCTTGACGTTCGGATCGTTCTCCGCGCTCATCACTGCGAGCACGCCGGAGTCGGTGTGAATCTGCGCCTTGTAAGTGGCACGCACCTGCGGCGAGTCCTGCAACGGGATCCAGGTGCGCGCGCCGATCGGTTCGGATTCCGTGTAAAGAAACGCCTTGTGGCCCCCTGTCTGCTTCGGCGTCAGCCACTGCAAGGCAGGCGCGGTCGGCAGCGTTTCATAGTCGATTCGGATGGATTCCACGCTCTTGCGAGTCGGCGGCAGCTCGATCACCAGCGCGCTGCCCAAGATGGGATCCGGTTTTTCCATATGGAATGGCCGGCTGACCCAGATCGTTTGATTCTTGGCGGTTGCGCCCAACACATCCGTGGCTTTCTGGCTCACGTCATTGATCATCAAGTCCTTGGTGTCGAGCACCAGCTGCGTCGCACGCGGATCCAGCCGCTTGAACTCGAGCGCGACGATGCCGCTGATCACTTTGCTTTCGAGGTCGACCCGCAAATCCAATTCCAGGTGCGTGACCCGAAACTGATCGATATTCGCATACGAGTGTGGGTCGGTGATCGATTCGAGCGGCGCCGGGTCGGCCGCCGCCGGCAGCGTCCACCCGAGCAGCAGCGCGGCTAATCCTACGCGCACCGGGAACGGAGCCATTAGTGGTCGGCAGCTTGGGTTTGCGACGCCGGCGTAGCTTCGGTGCGCCCGCCTAATAATTCCTTGAACGTCTTTTCGTCCACCAGCAGGCCGGTTTTGCCGTCCCAATTGGAACCGGCCGGCAACGTATTCTCGACCAACAACGAATTGCCGAGCACTTCGTCGATCCCGCCGAGGTCGCCGGTGACGGGCACGGGCACGGCGCGCGGCGCGTGCGCCAAATCCCCAACCCGCTGCCAGTCGATTTCATTGTCGTGCTCGGCGATCTTCTTTTGTAACTTTGGGTTCAAGAGCTTTGCCAGCAGTTGCTTGCGATTCTTGCTCCAATCACGCGAATCGTCCTCCATCACGGCATAGGCCTGCAGGTACAGCGTGCCGTCGCGCCAGCCGAAAAGATAGGGCTGATTGACCACCGTCACCTTGGTGCCGATGGGAATCATGTCGTAGAACACCGCGATGTCTTCGGGATAGAGGCGCATGCAGCCGTGGCTCGAGCGCATGCCGACGCCGTACGGCTTATTGGTGCCGTGAATGAGATAGCTCGGCCATCCCAATCGAAACTCGAACTGGCCGAGTGGGTTGTCGGGGCCGGCGGGCACTTGGGTGGGAAGCTTCTCCCCGTCCTCGGCATGCTCATTGCGAACCGACTTCGGCACCACCCACACCGGGTCCTTCTGGCGGCTGACGATCTTCGTCGTACCCTCGGGAGTCTTCCAGCCCACCTTGCCGATGCCGATGGGATGGGTAAAGACGATTTGCGGCTCGTCCTTCCTGTGCGGCGGGTAGTAGAAAATTCGCATCGCGGCAACGTTCACCACCACGCCCTCGTGCGGCGCCGCGGGCAAGATGAATTGGGTGGGAACGATCACCTCGCGGCCGACCCCGGGCAGCCAGGGATCGACGCCGGGATTCGCCGTGAGCATCTCCTCGTAACCCACATCGAAGCGCCTGGCGATGTCCGGCAAAGTGTCTTCCTTGCCGACGGTGACCTTTTGTACATAACCCACGATATCCGACCCCGCGTCGACCGCGGAGCGATGCGTGGAATTGGGCTTGGGCAATTCCGGGGCCGCTGGGGGCGACTGCGGGGCCACGGGCGGCGGCGGCGGCGGTTTCGGCCGAAACAGCGAACAGCCCCCGACCACCAGTACGCCGACGCAGACGGCAAACCTTAATCTCTTCATCAGTGTCTATCTACAGTAAAGTCGGCCGATCAGGCAATTGGTTATGAGATGGCGACACCGCCTTTAAGTTCGGCGGAAAGTGCCGTGTCAGGAGGGCGCCGATGGCCTGCACGCCCGCAATCGAGCCGGCCTCGAATCGCCCGGCGCGGAAATGCTCCTCCATGAGCCGGCACACGGCCTCCCACTCGGCGCTGCTCACCCGGCCTAGGAAGCCGCGATCGGCGACGATTTCGACCTTGCGGTCCGCCAATAACAAGTAGATCAACACGCCGTTGTTGTGATCGGTGTCCCACACACGAAGCTGTGCGAATACCTCGTGCGCTCGCGTGCGCGGCGAGATGCCGTTCAATACCTGCAGCGGCGGCATCGCGGTCTCGATGGCAAAACGAATTTCGCCGGCATGGCTGGATTCTGCGCCGCGGATCGCCTTTTCGATGGCGTCGAGCGTCGCGCTCGGGAATAGCATCCGCGTGCGCCATAGACTCGCCGCCGAGTGACGAATGAAGCGTCCGATCTGCACTACCAGCTTCCCGAGGCGCCGCCGCCTCCACCGCCGCCGCCGCCGCCACTGAAGCCCCCGCCCCCGCCGCCTAAGCCGCCGCCGAAACCGCCTCCACCAAAACCGCCACCCCAGCCGCTGCCGGCCGACCAGCCGCGCGACGTGGATCCGGCCAACAGGGAGAACAGGAACGCAATGACACCGGCGCCGAGGCCGATCGGCAGGAAGTGGCTCAGCAACCATGCGAGACCGCCCGTCAAGCCGCCGGTTGCCATCGAACCGAATAATCGGCCGAATATCGCCCGCAAGAAGCCTCCGGCGACAAATACCACGACCAACAACAGCGGCAATACGTTGCCCAAGTTGTTGTGGCGTTCCCACTTGTGATCGGGTTCCGGGAGCGGCTCGCCGTTGACGACCGCTATCATTTTATCGACACCGGCTTCGACACCGCCGTCGTAGTCCCCCGTTTTGAAATGCGGGGTGATGGATTCGTCGATGATCCGGTTCGCGATGGCATCGGGCATTGCACCCTCGAGACCGTAGCCCACTTCGATGCGTACGTGCCGGTCGTTCTTGGCCACGATCAGATAGGCCCCGTCGTTCACACCTTTACGGCCGAGTTTCCACGTGTCCTCGAGGCGAATACCAAATTGATCGATGTCCTCGGGTTCCGTCGTCGGCAGGATGAGCACCGCGATTTGACTGCCCTTGCGGGTCTCGAGATCGGCGAGCTTGGCCTCGATGCGGGTGACGGCCTCGCCCGACAGAGTGCCAGTCAGATCGATGACCCGGGCCGTCAGCGGCGGCACCGGCACCGGACCGTCCGCACGCACCAGCAACGCCGCCAGCAGCAGAGCTAACCCACCCCCCGCGCGAGCGATGCGCAGCAACGATCAATGCGCCGGCGCAGGAGCCGGCGGGGGCGCCGGGGCAGCGGGCGGCGCGGGAGCCGCGCCGAAATCCACCGACGGCGGTTTGGAAATGGCCGCCTCATTTTCGACGGCAAAGTTCGGTTTGGGCTTGTAACCGAAAATCATGGCAGTCAAGTTTCCGGGGAACTGGCGCACCGTCACGTTGTAGTCCTGCACCGCCTGGATGTAGCGGTTGCGCGCCACGGTGATGCGATTCTCCGTGCCTTCGAGCTGCGCCTGCAGGTCGCGAAAATTCTGGTCCGATTTCAGTTGCGGATAATTTTCCGTGACCA
>CAYRAC010000547.1:2836-3570 GCA_964422045.1 uncultured Steroidobacteraceae bacterium | reverse complement strand
GATCGAAGCGGTGGTGCGCGGCTATTTGATCGGCTCGGGTTACAAGGACTACAAGTTGCATGGCGCGGTCTGCGGCATCGAACTGCCCGCCGGATTGCACATGGCGGACCGCTTGCCCGAACCCCTGTTCACGCCGGCCTTCAAAGCCGCCTCGGGCCAGCACGATGAAAATATCGATTTCGAAGCCATGGTCAAGTTGATCGGACGCGAATACGCCGCGCAAGTTCGCAGCATCGCGCTCGACATTTATCGATTTGCGGCCGAGCACGCGCGCGCCCGCCGCATCATCATCGCCGATACCAAGTTCGAATTCGGCGTGGATGCGGCGGGACGTCTGATGCTCATCGACGAAGTGCTGACGCCGGACTCCTCGCGCTTTTGGCCGACGCAATCCTACAAGCCCGGCATCAGTCCGCCGAGCTTCGACAAGCAATTCGTGCGCGATTACTTGGAGTCGCTGCACTGGAACAAAAAACCGCCTGCGCCGCATTTGCCGCCGGATGTCGTGAAGCGCACCAGCGATAACTATCGCGAGGCGCTCAAGCTGCTGACAGCGTAAGCGCCCGCCATGCTCACGTGGCTGGAACGGCTCGAGGACCTGCTATTTCAGAAGTCGCGCAGCATCGGTCCGCCGTGGGGCGCCCCGTTGCGCTGGCTGCGCTACCCGGCGGCGCTGCTGCGCGACTGGCTCGGCGGCGAGATCAATATTCGCGCGATGAGCTTGGCATACACCA
>CAYRAC010000547.1:0-2826 GCA_964422045.1 uncultured Steroidobacteraceae bacterium | reverse complement strand
GTTGTCGCTGGTGCCTCTGATGGTGTTCAGTTTCGCGATTCTCAAGGGTATCGGCGCGCGCGGCGACCTCAAATTCCTGCTGCACGAATTCTTCCGCCCCATGGGCAGCGCGGCGGATGAGCTGACCGATAGCGTGATGCAATTCGTCACCAATATGCGCGGCGAGTTGCTCGGCTCCATCGGCCTGGCGTCGCTCGTCTACACGGTAATCGCCACCATTCAGAAAATCGAGGGCAGTTTCAATTTCGTGTGGCGCGTCGAGCGGCCGCGCAGCATTGCGCGGCGCTTCAGCGAATACTTGAGCGTCATGATCGTGGGCCCGATTTTGCTGGCCGTTGCGATCGGACTGTTGGGTTCCGCGGAGCACAGTCCCTTTGCACAATGGCTGCAGGCGGTCGCGCCCATCGCGGCGCTGTTGGGTGCGTTTGCCAAGGTCGTGCCCTACATCATCGTCGCCGCGGTGTTCACGTTCATGTATTCCTATATTCCCAACACTCACGTGCAATTTCGTGCCGCCGTGATCGGCGGCGTCACCGCCGGCATCATCTGGGCGCTGGTGGGCAAGGTGTTCACGGCCGTGCTCGTGTATTCCTCGCAGATGGTTGCGGTCTACACCGGCTTCGCCATCGTGCTGACGACGTTGATCTGGGTGTACTTGAGTTGGCTCATTTTGCTGATCGGCGCGCAGCTCGCGTTCTACGTGCAGTTTCCCCAATATCTGCGGCACGGCCAGGAGGCCATCGAGCTCACCGCCAGCGATCGCGAGCAGGTGGCGCTGTCCATCATGTACCTGATAGGCCGCGACTTCGAGGCCGGTCGAGGCTATTGGAACACCGGCCGCCTCGCCGCCGAACTCGATGTCCCGGGCATCGCGCTCGCGCCGGTGCTGGCGCGTCTGGAGCGCGGCGGACTGATCGTGGCGACCGAAAAGGAGCAATTCGTACCCGGGCGCGATCCGGCCGGAATTCTGCTGGCCGATATTCTGCACGCCGTGCGCACGCTGCAAATCAGCCGGCTGACGGTCGAGCTGCATCGAGTCGGCAACGCGGCGCAAGTGATGGCCGAGGTGGAGGGCGCGATGCGCGAGCGGCTGGGCAGTCAGTCGCTCAAGGATCTGATCGCGCCGCAGGCCTAGGTTCGCGCCGGCCTCATTCGCCGGCGATCGTCATTTCCTGCAGCAGTATCGACCCCACGCGGGTGCCGCCGCGCGCATCGACATCGTCGCCCACGGCGGCGATGTTTTTGAGCATGTCGCGCAGATTTCCGGCGATGGTGATCTCCGCCACCGGATACTGTAGCGAGCCGTTCTCGACCCAGAAGCCCGCCGCGCCGCGCGAATAATCGCCGGTCACCCCATTGACGCCCTGCCCCATCAGTTCGGTCACCAGGAGCCCGGTGCCGAGCTGCGACAACATTGCCGCCATGCCGCCGGCGAGGTTCGGCGCGACCAGGAGATTGTGCGCACCGCCCGCATTGCCGGTGGTCTTGAGACCGAGTTTGCGGGCCGAGTAACTCGACAGTATGTAACCGGTGAGCACCCCATCGGCGATCAGTTCTCTGTCGTGCGTCGCCACGCCCTCATCATCGAATGGTGCGCTGCCCATGGCTTTGCGGATGTGCGGCCGTTCCGCGATCGAGAAGCCGCGCGGAAACACCTGTTCACCGGCTGAGTTCAACAGGAACGAGGATTGCCGGTACTGGCTGCTGCCGCGAATCGCGCCCACGAAATGCCCGATCAAACCGCGGGCGATTTCCGGCACGAAAATGACCGGCGCGCGGCGCGTGCTCAATTTGCGCGGGTTCAAGCGGGCTATCGTGCGCCGCGCGCTCTCGCGCCCGATCTGTTCGGCTGGCTCGAGATCGCGCCAATCGCGCGACGTGCTGTACCAATAATCGCGCTGCATATCCTCGCCCACGCCGGCGAGCACGACGCAGCTCAACGAATGCGAGGTGGTGGGATAGCCGCCGACGAAACCGTGGGTATTCCCATACACATGCAGCCCCTGATGCGTGGCGAGCGATGCGCCCTCGGAATTGTTGATGCGCGCATCGAAACCGAGGGCCGCGGCCTCGCTGGTCCTGGCGATCTCGATCGCCCGATCGGCGCTGACATTCCACGGATGCGCCAAATCCAAATCCGCCGGGGCGTGCGCCATGAGGGTCGCGTCCGCGAGACCGGAACACGCATCTTCGGCCGTGAACCGCGCGATGCTGCAGGCTTTGGCAACGGTCGCCCGCACCGCCTCCAGCGAGAAGTCCGCGGTGCTGGCCGAGCCCTTGCGCTGGCCGAAATACACCGTGATTCCCATGCTGCGGTCGCGCTGGTGCTCGAGCGTTTCGACCTCCCCCAGACGCACGCCGACGGAAAGGCCCGTATCCTGGCTGACGGCCGCCTCGGCTTGGCTTGCACCGCGCGCGCGCGCCTCTTCGAGGGCGCGCTCGATAATCGATTCCAAGTCTCCTTGGGCCAGGCGGACGGGATTGCTGGACACGGCCATCGGCATCTCCAAATACTTTCATTGAGGATTCTGAGCGGCGATTCTACCGGGCGCGGGTGTAGCATGGGCGATATGACGAGCGACACTGAAGGCGGCACATTCGACGACGAGTCCGGCGAATCGGAGCTCGAGCGCCGCAGCAAGAGCGCCCGCAAGCGGGAGGCGGCTTCATTGCAGGAGTTGGGCGTTAAACTGTCGGCTCTCCCCGACCAGGAGATCAAAGCGCTGGACTTGCCTGACAACCTGTTCGTTGCGCTGCGTGATTTGCGCCGTCTGCCCTCCCATGGGGCGCAGGTTCGGCAGCGGCAATACATCGGCAAGTTGATGC
>CAYRAC010000546.1:0-3591 GCA_964422045.1 uncultured Steroidobacteraceae bacterium | reverse complement strand
TGCGCCTTGAGGCTGGCGAGCGTCGCCTGCCGCTGCTCGACGCTTGCGGCAGCATGCTCGCGCACGGCTTCGAAATCGGCCGCGTCGATCCGCATCAACTCCTGCCCGGCCATCACCCGTTGATTGTCCGCGACCAAGATCGTCGTGACGAAGCCGCTGACGTGAGGCGAAATCTCGGTGACGTCCCCGCCGACGTACGCATCATCGGTGCGCTCCAGGAATCGCCCGATGCTCCACCAGCGATATCCAAATCCGATCGCAACAATTAGCAACGATAGAAGGGAAAACCATACTAGATGCCTGCGGGACAGCTGCAACCTGAGTCGGGAGACAACGGGTTGCCGATCGATGAGGGTGGCGCCGCTCATTCAATCGCTCGCGACTGATTGCTCATAGCGCTGCCGCGTGCGGGCCTTGGCGGCAGGGCCCGCCGCGACGCGAAATCTCGATTCGCTGAGAGACCGGCCGCTCTTTCGATCGACCAGCACCGGATCCGCGTGGCTCCCGGTCTTGGTGTCGACAACCACGACACTGAGGCCCTCCGGCGCAAAATGTCGATTGCCCCATGCGAGCAAGGACAACACCACCGGCCGGAAATCACGCCCGCATGCAGTGAGCACGTATTCATGGCGCGGAGGATGCTGGTTATACAGCCGCCGCTCGAGCAGTCCCGCGTCCACCAGCTCAGTCAATCGCCGCGTCAGCATATTCGGCGCAATTCCCAGGCTTTCCTGAAACTGATCGAAGCGTGCCAACCCGCAAAGCGCGTCCCTGATGATCAGGATGCTCCACCAATCACCCACACGGTCGAGGCTGCGGGCGATCGGGCACTGCGTGTGGGCGACACTCTTTCTCTTCACGGAGCTCCGTCCTCGATGGTGACTTGCATAATGAAAGTCTCTGTGCAATGAGGCTAGCATCATGCAAGTCACAAGTCAATCCTGAGATCCGTTCGCGAGTTGACCAGCAATTCGGGCGTGTCGCAGCCGGCCGCCGGCCTTGAGCGAGTCGTCGCCGGTCTGGGATGACGGCGGCGTCGAGACCTCGACCGGGTTTGAAGGGTATCCAAGCCCGGCCGAGGTGAATCGAGTCGACTACTTCACATCGAATCGATCCAGATTCATCACCTTGTTCCACGCCGCAACGAAGCCGCGAACGAATTCCTCCTGCGCATCCGAGCTGCCGTACACTTCAGCGAGCGCGCGCAGCTGCGAGTTGGAGCCGAAGATAAGATCGGCGCGCGTGGCGGTCCACTTGAGCGTCCCGGTCTTTGGGTCACGGCCTTCGTACAAGTCCTTCGCCTCCGAAGTCGCCGTCCATTGCGTGCTCATGTCGAGCAGGTTCTTGAAGAAGTCATTGGTCAGCGTTTCCGGTTTCTTGGTGAAAACGCCATGCTTGCTTTGTCCAGCGTTGGCACCTAGCACGCGCAGCCCGGCCAACAGCAGCGTCATCTCGGGCGCGGTCAGCGTCAGTAGCTGCGCCTTGTCGAGCAACAACGCCTCGGCCGCAACGGCAAATCGTGTTTTCTGATAATTGCGAAAACCGTCCGCCACCGGCTCGAGCACCGCGAAGGATTCCACATCGGTCTGCTCTTGCGAGGCGTCCATGCGTCCAGGCGTGAACGGAACGCGCACGCCGTGACCGGCATTCTTTGCCGCCTGCTCGACCCCGGCGCAACCGCCGAGAACGATCAGGTCCGCCAGCGACACCTTCTTGCCGCCGGTCTGCGCCTTGTTGAAGTCCGCGCCGATGCCGTCGAGTATCTTGAGCACTCTCGCGAGTTGGGTCGGCTGATTGACCTCCCAGTCCTTCTGCGGTGCGAGCCGGATGCGCGCGCCGTTGGCGCCGCCGCGTTTGTCGGAACCTCGGAAAGTGGATGCTGACGCCCATGCCGTTGATACCAATTCCGAGACCTTGAGGCCGGACGCCAGGATCTTGGCTTTGAGCGAGTCGATGTCGTGCTCGTCGATCAGCGGGTGATTCGCCGCCGGAATCGGGTCCTGCCAAATGAGCTCCTCCTTGGGGACTTCCGGGCCGAGATAGCGGGCTCGTGGGCCCATGTCGCGGTGCGTCAGCTTAAACCAGGCGCGCGCAAAGGCGTCAGCGAACTGCTGCGGCTGTTCGAGGAAGCGACGCGAAATCTTCTCGTAGGCAGGATCGAAACGCAGCGCAAGATCCGTCGTCAGCATCGAGGGCGCGATGCGTTTCGACTTGTCGTGCGCGTGGGGGACCGTGCCCGCACCGGCGCCGTTCTTGGGCCTCCATTGGTGAGCGCCGGCCGGGCTCTTCGTCAATTCCCATTCGTAGCCGAACAGATTTTTGAAGAAGTCATTACTCCACAGGGTGGGCGTAGAGGTCCAGGTGACTTCCAGGCCGCTGCCGATGGCATCTCCCGCCCAGCCGGTGCCGAAGGTGCTCTTCCAGCCGAGGCCTTGGGCCTCGATCTCACCACTCTCCGGATCCACGCCGACATGCGAGGCGGGGCCCGCGCCGTGGGTCTTGCCGAAGGTGTGGCCGCCGGCAATCAGCGCGACCGTTTCTTCGTCATTCATTGCCATGCGGGCAAAGGTCTCGCGAATGTCGCGGGCCGCGGCAACTGGATCGGGGTTGCCATTCGGGCCTTCCGGATTCACGTAGATCAGACCCATCTGCACGGCCGCAAGCGGATTGGCGAGTTCGCGGTCTCCGGAATAACGCGTGTCCGCGCCAAGCCATGTCTTCTCGGTACCCCATGAGACATCTTGATCGGGCTCCCACACGTCGGGGCGCCCGCCCGCGAAACCGAAGGTTCGAAATCCCATCGTCTCGAGAGCGACATTGCCGGTGAGGATCATCAGATCGGCCCAGGATATCTTGCGGCCATATTTCTGCTTGATCGGCCAGAGCAGACGCCGTGCCTTTTCGAGGTTCACATTGTCCGGCCAACTATTGAGCGGCGCATAGCGCTGCTGACCTCGGCCGCCGCCGCCGCGGCCGTCACCCGTGCGATAGGTGCCGGCGCTGTGCCACGCCATCCGGATGAACAGCGGACCGTAGTGGCCGAAGTCCGCCGGCCACCAGTCTTGCGAATCGGTCATGAGCGCCGCGAGATCTTTTTTCAGCCCTGCGAAGTCAAGAGTCTTGAACTCCTTGGCATAGTCGAAATTCGCCCCCATGGGGTCGGATTTGGAGGAATGCTGATGCAGCAGATCGAGCGGCAAGTGCTTCGGCCACCAGTCCTTGTTCGCCGTGCCGCCGCCGAAGGTGTGATTGAAAGGACACTTTGCTTCAGTCGCGTTGCTCATCTGGAACTCCCGCTTAGAATGGATGCGGCTAATATAGTCCTGCCTCCGGGATCGCACTCTTGATCTTTTCAATCTCCGCGATAGACGGCATCGATGGGTGTGCGGCAGCCGTGATCGACGCGACTTCACCTGTTAACCTGGCATCGAAGCGAACCGACTCACCAATTCGAGGAGAACCACGATGCATCGCAAACTAGGCACGCGCGGCCCCGAAGTCTCGGCCATAGGTCTAGGCTGCATGGGTTTGAACTTCGCCTACGGTCCTGGTCCCGGGAGACAGGAGGCGATTTCACTGATCCGGTCGGCA
>CAYRAC010000545.1:0-3591 GCA_964422045.1 uncultured Steroidobacteraceae bacterium | reverse complement strand
TGCTCCGAGCTCGCCGTGACGATGCTGCGTTCGGTGCGGTGGAACTCCAGGCAGGCCGGCTCGAAGGGCAGCTCGCAGAAGTCGAGTATCCGCCGGACATTGCCCTCGAGGTCGTCGACCAAATCCTCATGCAGCACGCGAAGCACGCCGCCCGGCAGCAGCGCCTCGAAATGCTCCATCAGCTCGAGGTAAGTGCGGTAGTAGCGTGCGATGTCCCGGATGCTGTAGGTGAACTCCTGTCCGCGCGCAAACAGTTGCTTGAGGTTGCCAAAGCAGCAGGCCATAGGCTCGCGGCGCGCGTCGATGATCTTCGCATTCGGGAACAGCAGGCGGATCAAGCCGAGATGCCGGAAGTTGTTCGGCATCTTGTCGATGAAGTGCGGCTTGTCCGTGCGATAGACGAGGGTATCGCGCAGGTACTTCTCTGCGAGGCGCACGTATTCCTGCGGCGCGAGTTGTGCGAGTACGCCGGGATAACGTGGCGCCTCGAAATCGGGTTCACGGCCCTGCAGTTCGAGCACGAAACGCGGGATGTCGGCGAGTTCCTGTGTGCCTTCGACCGCCGAGTGCGAGGCCAGAATCTGTTCGATCAGTGTTGAGCCCGAACGGGGCAACCCGACCACGAAGATCGGCGCTGTGCTCGCCACCCCGTAGTCTGTTCGCCGTTCGAAGAATTCTCGCGTGCAAACCTTTTTCTGTTGCGCGGTATTGCGCTCGATGAGTTCCGGGCGGTAGCGGCTCTCGGCGCGCTTCAATGCGTTGCCGCGCTGGTAATAGCTCCACGATTCGGCATAGTCGCCGCGATCCTCGTAGGCCTTGCCGAGCGCGAAACACAGGTGATAGCGATCGACCGGCGCGGTCGCCGGCGCGGCCTCCGCGGCGCGCATGCGGCCGAGCTCTGCGTCGGCGAAGCGGTAGGTCTTGAGGTTCGCAAGGCTCCAGTACGCGTCGCCAAAATCCGCACGATCCTGCGCCGCGGCCCGGTACGCAGCGATCGCCTCGGCTTGGCGGCCGAGCGTCTTCAAGGAATGCGCGATCGACAAGTGCAGTTCGGCGCCTTCGGGCGAGCCAGGCGATGCGCTGCGCAACAGATCTTCATAGAGCGCGATCGCGCGCGCGTGCTCGCCGAGGCCGACGACGCCCGTCGCATACGAGGTTAGGTACTGACGATTACCGGGATCGATCGCCAGCAGTTTGTCGAGCTCGGTCAGGGCCTGCCGGTGCTTGTGCCGGCCCAGCAGCACCGATGCGTAATCGAAGCGGGCAGCAACATAGTCGGGAACCCGCTCGAGCACGGCTTGCAGCAGCAACTCCGCGTCGTCGAGCACGTCGTGGGCGGCGCCGATCCGCGCAAGCAAACGCATCGCCTCGATGTGATCGCCATGTGCGAGCAAGTAGGCGCGGATCATTCTCTCCGCCGCCAAGACATCGCCGTCGCTGAACAGCCCGGTCGCGGAGATGACTTCCCGCGGCAATGTCTTGAGTTTCGCGACATGGGCGCGCGCCAGTGCCGCGTTTTGGGTATCGCCCGCCATTCGATACAGGCCTTCCAGCATGCTCCAGCTCGCCGGCAGCGCCGGGTTGATCGCGACCGCCCGCAGGAATGCCTGGATAGCCTGCGGCGCGTCCTGCATCGCTACATAACAATGACCACGCTCTTGATACAGACGGCTGTAGCCGGGGTGGCACCGCTCGAGTTCGCCGATCGTTGCGAGCGCATCCGCGGTCCGCGTCAGCTGGCGCTGGCCGAGCGCGAGCAAATAAAGCACGTCGCGGTTCTCGGGAACCCGCTGCCGCAGCAAGGTCGCGGCCGTCACACCTTCGACGAAGCGCCGCTCCTTGATGAGCGCGCGGATGCGGGCGACCTCGGACTCCACGGTCGAGGTCAAAGGCGCGGTTGCGGTGTTCATAGGCATCAGAATAACAAGAAGGCGGGCATCGCTGCCCGCCTTCAGAGTCTAAGCCCTCGGGCAACGCCCTTAGAACTTCATGCCCACCTTGAGGCCGAGCACGCGCGGCCGCAGCGGCACCTGCGCCTCGATGAACTGCCCCGACGTGGTGAAGAGGCTAGCATCCGAGTTGCCGAGGTTGGTGCCGAAGGCCTCGACGTGCCAATTGTCCTTCGCGATCCCGAAGGCCGCATCGTACGTCGTGTACGCCGGCTGATCGTAGCGCAGCCAAGTCGTCGTCGGGTTGAGGACGCCGGCTCCGGATGCGAAGCTGCTCGGCTCGTTCTGCATGTCGCCCACGTGCTGCGCGCCGGCCGAAAAGAACATCTTGTAGTCATTCACGTGCCAGTCGTAACGTGCGCGCAGGTTGTATTCGATCTTCGGCGAGAAGGCGGGTGTCGAACCGATGGCGCCCAGCGGGTTCAGCAGCGGCACGTTCTGGCTCAGCGTACTGGAATAAACCTGCGTGATGCAGCTGCCGATCGGCGTCGGGTTAGCCGCCACCGCGTTCGACGATTTCAGACACGGCGAGTTGGTCTGCGAAGCGCTGTTGTCGGACACCGAACCCTGCACGGTCAGGCCGTCGGTGACCCGCCCGACGATCTGCAACTCGACGCCCTTGATTCGATAGTCGGGCCCCTGTACGCCGAACGTCGTGTTGCCGGAGATCGGCGGGTTGTAGATCAGCGTCTGGACGTTGTTCCAGTTCATGACGTATCCGGAGCCGTTCACCTGCAGGCGGTGGTCGAACCACTCCGTCTTCCAGCCGACCTCGTTGTTGATCAGCGTGTCGGGTGGATACGTGTAGGGCTTATTGTACTGCTTGACCAGCGTCGGGCTCGCGACGGGACCGACGGCCGGCACGTACACGCCCGGGGACGTTTCGGTTACGGCGATGGAGATCTCGGTGCTGTCCTTTCGATTGCCGGCGCCCGGCCGAAAGCCCTGCGAGTAGGTGTAGTACACCATCGCGTCCGGCGTGACGTGCCAGGTCAGGTTGCCGCGGCTGCGAAAGCCGCTATAGGTTGCATCGTGGTCCGATGGCAAGAGCTTCCCGCCGACGCATTGCCCATTCGGCACGCCCGCGCATCCGGTGCTCGTCGAGTACTGCGAACCCTGAAAGGTCTCGCTGTAGTGGTAGTAGCGCGTGCCACCCGTGAGAGTCAGGACCTTCGGGATCAAGTCGAAATCGATCGAGGTGAATGCCGCCGCCTGCTTGTAACCGCGTTCCAAGTCTTCGCCGAACGCGGTGCTGTCGTTGCGCTCGGTCGGATCGATCGCAGCGTACCCCGGAGCCGGAATCACGTTGCCGACGCACACTTGGGTACCAGCCTGGTAGAGCAGCAAGTTCGCCGGCGTGCATGAGGGGATCGACTTGTACAGGAAGTTTATGTCGTCCTTGATGTCGAGGTCCTCCCAGAAGACACCGACCAGGCCGCGCAGCCGCCAGTCATCCGGCGTGCTCAGCCTGATTTCGTGGCTCTGATGGGTGGTCTCGACGTAGTCATGCCACGAGGAGATCGGCGAGTAACAGGTGAGCGGTCCCACTCCCTTGCCGATCGGTGCGCCGCCGCCGGCGCAGGTGTAGTAGAACCCGCCCTGCGAACGGGCGTAGTTCGTGTAGTCCATGATCTGATCGCTA
>CAYRAC010000544.1:0-3597 GCA_964422045.1 uncultured Steroidobacteraceae bacterium | reverse complement strand
AAAGGCCGTATATGCCTCAGGCATCAATCGACGATTTTGGCGACCGGGGTGCCGGTTCGAGAATCTTGGTCTTCTTCACGCTTGATGCGCTCGTAGATCTCTTCCCGATGCACAGCCACATCCTTGGGTGCATTGACTCCGATGCGAACTTGATTGCCCTTCACACCTAGTACGGTAACTGTGACTTCGTTTCCGATCATCACGGTCTCGCCGACACGCCTAGTCAATATCAACATAAATCTGACTCCTAGCTTTCTCGACATTGCAGCGATCCTGAACTGCTGCTCGAGATGCCGCATCGCCAATCGGCGGTCATTCGCGGCTTTTGAACCGACTATCTCCAAGAATACAAGAATCCCAGCGGCAATTGTTGCCTCTTCAGTCAGAATTGATCAGAAATAAACAATCCGTTCAATTAGACAGTCGGCTGCGAACCAGGGATTCCACGCCCGCCAGCGCCCGCCCCAGGTTTTCGGGTTGAGTACCGCCCGCCTGCGCAAAATCCGCGCGGCCACCGCCCCTGCCACCGACCTGGGCTGCGACCGCGCCGGCAATATCTCCTGCCTTCATGCGGGTCAACAAATCCGCCGAAACGCCGGCAACCAGCACTACCTTGCCGTCCTGCACCGTAGCCAAAACGACGACCGAAGATCCCAACTTTGATTTTAGCTGATCGACCGCATCGCGCAGCGACTTGGCATCGGCGCCCTCGATCTGAGCCGCTAAAACCTGGATCCCGTCAACATTCTTGGCCTGAGATGTTAAATCACCGCCCTGGCCGGTCGCGAGTTTGGACTTGAGCTGCTGAACCTCCTTTTCCAACTTGCGCGAGCGTTCAACAAGCTCGCGAACCTTCTCATCGACGTCATCGCGGCTGCCGCGAAGCATTCCAGCCACGTCGCGCAGAACCTGTTCGGTGTGCACAACCCACTCATACGCCGTCTTGCCGGTGATCGCCTCTACACGCCGCACACCGGCCGCAACGCCCGATTCGCTCAAAATCTTGAACAATCCAATATCGCCTGCGCGTTTGACGTGAGTTCCACCGCAGAGTTCCAGGGAGAAATCGCCGATGGACAGTACCCGCACATCGCTCTCATATTTTTCGCCGAATAGCGACATGGCGCCTGCCGCCACCGCATCGTCCAGCGCCATCACCCGGGTCTCGACCGGCGCGTTGCTGCGAATCGTCGAATTCACGAGTTCCTCGACGCGCTGCAATTCCTCAGCGGTCAGGGGCTGCGTATGCGAGAAATCGAAGCGCAATCGCTCAGCTGCAACCAGCGATCCCTTTTGCTCGACGTGTGTGCCCAATACCTTGCGCAGGGCCGCGTGCAACAGATGCGTCGCAGAGTGATTGAGAGCGATGGAAGTGCGGCGCTCGCCGTTGACTTGCGCTTCAACTGCATCGCCGACCCGCAGAATGCCCGTGTCGAGCACTCCCACGTGCGCAAACGAGGCGCCGATCTTCTGAGTGTCGCGCACGATAAAGCGCGTTGCGACGCGATCCTGGCCCAAGCGAACCAACACGCCCGCGTCGCCGATTTGCCCGCCGCTCTCGGCATAAAACGGCGTATGGTCCAAGACCACCTGGCCTTCCTGGCCGGGCCCGAGCGTATCGACGACGGCGCCGTCGAAAATGAGCGATGTCACCACACCGCGGTCGGCCAGACGATCGTAGCCCAAAAAATCCGTCTTCCCCGCGAGCTTTACGGAGTCGCGCAGGTCCGTGCCGAACTTGCTCGCGGCGCGCGCCCGGCCGCGCTGCGCTTCCATCGCCGCGTCAAAGCCTGCCTGATCGATACTGAGCCCGCGCTCGCGTGCCACATCGGCAGTGAGGTCGAGCGGAAAACCATAGGTGTCGTAGAGCCGAAACACGGTTTCACCGGGAATCACTTTGGACGTAAGCTTCGCGGCTGCGGCGTCGAGCAGTGCCATTCCGGTCGTCAACGTCTCGGCAAATCGGCTCTCCTCTTGCGCCAAAACCTGGGTCGCGCGCGCCTCGCCGCTAATGAGTTCGCCGTAGTAGGGCCCCATTTCCCGCACCAAGCTCGCCACCAGCTTGTGGAAGAAGGGTTGCGTTTGGCCCAATTTATAGCCGTGGCGAATTGCGCGGCGAATGATGCGCCGCAAAACATAGCCGCGGCCTTCGTTCGACGGCACCACGCCATCGACGATCAAGAACGTGCAGGCCCGGATGTGGTCGGCGATGACGCGCAAACTCGACGATTCGAGGTCGTGAGTTCCCGTGACTTCTGCGGCGGACCGGATCAGCGACTTGAACAGGTCGATGTCGTAGTTGCTGTGGACGCCTTGCATGACCGCGGCCACACGCTCCAATCCCATCCCCGTGTCGACCGATGGCTTCGGCAGCGGCACCAATACACCGTCCGACGAGCGGTCGTATTGCATGAAGACCAGATTCCAGATCTCCACAAAGCGGTCGCCGTCTTCGTCGGGCGTGCCGGGCGGTCCGCCGGCGATTTCCGCACCATGGTCGTAGAAAATCTCCGTGCACGGTCCGCACGGTCCGGTTTCGCCCATGGACCAGAAATTCGATTGCTCGCCCATGCGCGTACAGCGCGTGGGATCGATGCCCATTTCCTCGGTCCAGATCCGCGCCGCTTCGTCGTCCTCCTTGAATACGGTCACCCACAGCCGATCCTTCGGAATCCCGAGGGTGCCGGTGACGAAGTTCCATGCGAAATGGATCGCTTCGCGCTTGAAGTAGGCGCCGAAACTGAAGTTGCCCAGCATCTCGAAAAAAGTGTGGTGCCGGGCCGTGTAGCCGACATTTTCCAGATCGTTGTGCTTGCCACCGGCGCGCACGCAGCGCTGCGCTGTGGCGGCTCGAGAATAATCGCGCACCTCCTTGCCGAGAAATAGATCCTTGAACTGAACCATGCCGGCGTTGGTAAACAGCAGCGTCGGATCGTTCCCGGGCACCAGCGAGCTCGACGGCAGCACCGTGTGTCCGTTCTTGCGAAAGAATTCCAGGAAGCTTCCCCGGATCTCCGAGCTCGTCATCGATTTCAATCTAGCGTCGCGTTTCATGTGTCTTCGGTGGCTGAATCTAGGTCAATATCAAATCCTAAGGCCGTTCGTATCTGCGCGCTCGTGAATCCTCGGTAACCTAGGAATCGCGACTGGCGCTGCTTGTCCGCATGGCTATCGGGCATTCCCGCACCAAATTTCTTCTGCCGGACCTCGCGCAGCTGCACAATCCAGTCGGGAAAGGCGTCGAGGCACTCCTCGACCATGCTTCCCTGCAACCCGTGACGCCGCAACTCGGCGCGCACGCGCAACGGCCCCTGGCCCCGGGCGGCGTGATAGGCGACGAAATTCTCGGTGTAGCGCCGATCGTCAAGCAATCTTTCGGCGCGCAGCGCGTCGAGCAGCGGCGCAACGACTGCTGCATCGTAACCTTTCTCGAGCAATTTGCGCCGTAAATCCGCAGCGGCGTGGTCGCGTCGGGCGAGCGCATCGAGTGCCGCCACCCGGGCGGCGCGCGAATCCAGGGGATCGAGCTCGCGGCGAGCCAGGGCGTTACGCCTCTTTGAGGTCGCCGCCCCGATTCATGGTCGCCTTCTCCGGGAT
>CAYRAC010000543.1:0-3601 GCA_964422045.1 uncultured Steroidobacteraceae bacterium | reverse complement strand
GCAACTTCAGCTTCTCGCCATAACCGGTTAGTTCAAGATAGCCGCGGCCAACGAGCTTTTGACGCTCATACGCCCGCACCGCACCCTCCCAATAGATCGCTCCGGTCGAGAGCCGGGTGTCGTTCTCTTGATTGTCGAGCAGCGGTTCGAGATCGATCTGCCGGGCGCCGGCGCGCACCGACCACTGCACCGGGTAGGTGATTCCCGTTTGCGGAGACAGCCAGCGTCGCCCGGGGCGAAAATCGATGTCGGCCGGCTCGAGAATCTGCACCTTGCCGTCGCTGCCGCGCAGAGTGCCGCCGGCCCAACGCGCTTCGCCTCGAAGGCCGCGAATCCGAAACGCCATGAGCGAGGCGCCGTCGTCGAGGTTGAGGCCGATCCAATCCCAGCCGAGAGCCTCCTCGTCTAGGTACTCGCTGGACCATTCATGATCGAGCCAGGCTTCGCCCTTGACGGCGTCCGTCCTGCCTTGCCGCACGATGCTGCCCACAACTTTGAGATGCGGCACACTGTAGTAATAGCTTGCGGCCTCGGCGGCGGGGCCCTTGCGGCTGACGCCGGCATCGCCGTTGAGCAGCGCTGCTTGAGTCTCGATGAGCGTGAGGTCGAATGAAAACTCCTCGGCGCTGATCTTCGCGGTGTAAGCCCTCGGCTCGCGCTTGAGCGACCAGCGATCGATCCACACGTGTGTATCGCCGATCGCGGCCTCGGCCAGACCCATTCCCGCGCGGCGAATCCGCTGGTCCTGCCACAGGCGGCCGCGCTTAGGATCGCTGATGGCGCAGTGCGCGACAAGCAGCTGATGCGGGGTGAAGGCGCTCGGATTGTTGTCATCGATCGCAGGCTTGGTGCGAAAGAAGGTGATTTGAAAGCCGAGCGGTTCGCCCTGATCGGTGCTCAACCAGCCGGTGACGTACCACCATTCGGTGCGAAACTGCGGATGGCTGCCGAAATCCGCCGGAAACACCAGCGGGTGGCCGGCGACGACCGGCGCGTAAGCGGGCGCATACGCGGGCGCATACGCGGGCGCGTCAGGCGCCGCTGCCGCCGCGCCGAAGCTCACCAGCGCCGCAGCGAGGAGCGCAGCGGCCCAGCCGGCGGCCGAGAGGCGCTGTCTCACCAATCCTCGCGCACGGCCTGCACGGCGTCCTGGCTCATCGCGGCGCGTCCGCTCCAGATTGCGGTAATCGCGGCCGCCGCGACCAGCGTCACGCTCAGCACGGCAAGCTGCCACGCGGGAACGGCCAGATCGATGCTCCAATTGAAGGATTGGCGATTGACCACGTACACCAACACCAAACTTAACGCCGCGCCGAGTACCAAGCCATAAATGACTCCAAATGCGCTCGTCAGAATCCCCTCGCTCGCCAACATGCCGACGATCTGCCGGCGCAGCATGCCGATGTGCCGCAGCATGCCGAACTCGGCGCGACGGGCGAGGGCGGTTGAACTCGCCGCGAAGCTGATGCCCGTGAGACCGATGATGACCGCGATCGCCTCCAGGGCGTAGGTGATGGCAAAGGCCCGATCGAATATCTGCAGGGAGCGCTCGCGCAGCGCCGTGCTCGTCAAGATCTCCAAAGAATCGCCGCGCGCGAATCGAGCGCGCAGCAAAGCTTCGACCGCCGCGGGGTTCGCCCCTGAGTGCAGCCACACGGATCCCTCATTGGCGCTTGGGTCCGAAGTGGCGGCTCGATACGCCGCGCGCGAAATGACGATGGCGCCGGCGGGGCGCGCATAGTCGCGCCAGATGCCTGCCACGTAAAACGGCTGGCTGCGTCCGGCGAGCGGCAGGTCGATCCGATCGCCGATCCGGTAGCCGTAGACATCCTCCAGTGCCTCGGAGATCCAGGCCGGCGCTGCGCTCGACGCCGGCGGCAGCTTGGCGGCGCGCAGCAACGGCAGCTCGCCGGCCGCTTGGGCATCGCTCGCGCCGCGCGCGATCAAGGTCACCGGCGCGTGCGCGGGATCGAGCAGCAGCTGGCGCGTGCGCCGAAACTCGATGCGCGCAACGCCCGCAACCGATGCGAGCGCCGCCTGATCGGCGCTCGACCAATAGGCCGTGTCGCTGCCGAAGGGCTCGCGCAATTGCATGTCGGCGGGCAGGAGTCGGTCGAGCCAATGCTCGAATGAAACACGAAACGAGTACACCATGATGGCCATGGCCACCATCAGGCTGAAACTCACGATGATCGAGGCCAAGCTCAAAGTCGACAGCCCGACGTTTTCGCGCAGCTGCGCCACCGCCGTGTCGAGCACGATGCGGCGCGTGCGCGGCGCGAGACTCAAGGCGAGCACGGTCAGGGCCGGGACCAACAGCACCGCACCGAAGAGCAGCGCGGCGATCGCGGCATAGCCGAACAACGGCAGGCCGCGAACGGCGGGCAGGGGAGCGAGCACGGCGCCCAACGCCAACAGGGCCACGCCCGAGCGGGCGCTCGCGCGTGCGACGCCGCCGTAGTCCGCATCTCCGCCCTTCAAGGAGCGGGCCGGTGCTTGGCGTGAGGCATTGCGCGCCGGCAGCCAGGCGCCGACACTCGCCACCACGATCCCCATCACGAAAAACCCCAGCATGGGTAAGCTCGCCGCGCGCAGCGAGGCGCCGACCGCGCGCAATTGACCGTTGCCGAGATCGCCAGTCAGAAATTCGAGAATCACGGCCGCCAAGCCGCAACCCAGGATCACGCCGAGCAACGAACCCGCGACGCCGAGTGCGGCGCCCTCGCCGATGAGCGCGCGCTGCAATTGACGCTGCGTCACCCCGAGAGCCCGCAGCAACGCCAGCGAGCGGCGGCGTCGCAGCACCGACAGCGACTGTGTCGAGAAAACCAAGAACGCGCCGGTCCAAAGCGCCACCAACGCCAGCATGTTGAGATTCACCCGATAGGCACGGGTCACGCTGATCGCACGGTCGCGCTCGACCTGCGGCGCGATCGCGAGAACGCCGGCGGGGAGGGTGGCGCGAAGCGAGCGGCGAAAGGCATCGACATCGGTGCCCGCGCCGAGGCGCAGATCGATGCGATTGAGTACGCCGATTTCGTTGAAGGCCCATTGCGCCTGGGCGATATCCATCAGTCCCAAGGGTTGCGAATAATTGGTTTCCGGCAGAATGCCCACCACGTGCAGCGCCTTGGGGGCGCTTGCCACGATGACCTGCAGCATGTCGCCGCGCTGCAAATGCAGCTGCTGCGCGGCGCTGCTGCTCAGATAAATGCTGTCCGTTTGTAATAGCGTGAGTACGCCGCCGCCGATGTCGCCGAGCAGTGCGGGTTGCAGCGTCGCGGCGCGGAACGGGTCCACGCCCACCACCTTGAGCGGCTCGCGCCGCCCCGGCAGCGCTGCCTCGAGTTCCAGAACGGGGCTCGCCTCGCTGACCGCGGCATTGGCGGCCAAGCGCGTGAAAAGCTGCTCCGAGAAGCCTTCCCGCGGTCCGCGCACCACCACGTCCGCTTCTCCCACCAAATGCTTGGTCGCCAAGCCAAACTCGTTGAGCGCGGCGCTGTTCACGAGGTACACGCCGGCGCCCAAGGACACGCCGAGCGCAATCGCGAGCACCGTGACCGCCAGGCGCCCTGGCGACTCGCGCAGCTGCGCGAGCAGC
>CAYRAC010000542.1:0-3607 GCA_964422045.1 uncultured Steroidobacteraceae bacterium | reverse complement strand
TCGGCTACGCTGCCCATGTCCGCGACACGGCCGAGGAAACGCGCCGGGTTCAGCGTCGCCGTCTGCAGCGCCTGCAGCGGCGTCAAACCTGCTTTGACGAACAGCGCCAGTTCCTCGTGCAGGCTGAAGCCCGGAAACACGTGGACGCCGGCCGCGGTGTCGGTGCCTGCCATGAACGGCACGCCGGCGCGGAACATCGCCAGCGTCATGTCGAGTTCCATCTGCACGAAATGCCGGCGCACCGGCAGCGGATCCGTGTCCATGCCTTCCATGATCTCCTTAACGAACATCGGCCAGGTCCGCTCCTTCCAGGCGGGCGGCGCATATTTCGTCAGCGGATCGTGCGTCTTGTCGATGTCGTCGACCAGCCATTGACCTCGCTCCCAGACCAGGGTCGGTACCTGCCAGGTCTGGTTCTTCGCCATCAGCTCGACCAGCCGGCGCGCGCGCTGCGGATCGAAGGTCTTGACGTTGACGCCGAGGCTCTTCGGGCCGGTGATCAGCTGGTCCTCGATCGTCGAGGCACCCTCGAAGATGCCGGTGAAATGCTCGATGCTCTTCTGTCCCGCATTGGACGCCTCGGAGGCGCGAATCGCATCGGGCACGTGACCGACGAACGTGATGCCGATTTTCTTCGCCTCGTCCGCTGCCGCAAAGTAGCCGTCGCGCGGGATGAGCGACTGGATCTTGATGAAGTCGACGCCTTGCGCCTGAAGTTCATCGACGATGCGCCGCGCGTCGGCGGGCGTGGCGACCGGCGCCGAACTCGGGAAGCGCGGTACCGGGCCATCGAGCATGGGGCCTGCGATGATCATCCGCGGCCCCAGCAGGCGCCCCGTCGCGATGGCAGCGCGCCACTCCTTCAACACCGCAAGATCGCCACCCATGTCGCGCACGCCGGTGACGCCATTGGCGACGAACAACGGCAGCGTGACCCGCTCGTTGCGGGGCAGCCAGTCGCCGAACACCGTGTGCACGTGCATGTCCCACAGTCCCGGTATCAGGTACTTGCCCCGTGCCGGGACGATCCTTGCGCCGGCGGGCGGACTGAGTCCGGTGCTGCTGCCGACCGCAACGATATGTCCCTTATCCGTGACGACGGTCATGTCGGGTTGCGCGGGTCCACCGCTGACGTCGATAACCGTGACATGGGTGAAGGCCAGCGCGGCACCATGGCCCGGCGTGGGCAGGACGATGGAGGCCGCGAGGATCATGGAGGCAGCAAGGAGTCTGTGCATGGTGGCCGGCAGTTTACGCCAAGGAGCCGCGCAGCTGCAGGCCTGTGCGCGGAACCGAACAGCGCATGCAGCTATTTCTGGTGCCGAGTCTGCAGCTCCTCGAGTGTGCGCTTCCATAGAATGTCGTCTGCCCGGTGTACGCATCGATCAGGATCTTCACGCTTCGGTTTCGTTGGCATCGATCACCGAGGTGATGGAATCGAGATCGCCCGAGAGTACCCAGGTCGGCACCGCGGGATAGTGCACGCTCGGCGGCAGCGGTGCCCCTGGCGCGCCGGGCGCCAGATCCTCCGGCGGCACAGGGCCGCCTCTGCCCGCGACTCAAGGTACGCCCCGTGAAGATTTTCCGCGCGAAGGCGATCCCGTGGATCCCGACCCCGCGCAGCGGCTGAATAGTCTTAATTGCGGGTAGCGCGCGGCTGGGTCATGTCATACAGCAACGTGCGCGATCGGCGCGGGCTGTGCACTGAACATCGCCCCTGCCTGTTAGCGGATCGGTATGCAAAACCCAAATATCAGTTATTCGAAGGCGGCTGCTGCACGCCGTCGAGCAATGAAAAATGATCGCGTGGGCAGGTCGCGCGAATCGCGCGCGACCTGCCCACCCATCACCATTATTTCTTGAAGTTGAGAATGATCATTCCGACAAAGGGTGCAATCAGAATCCAACACCAGATCACTATGTTGCTCATTTTGTACTCCTCAGGGCCATTAACAGCCGGCAGCCGCGGTGGTTTTTTTGACCTATCAATCATACATCGTGGACCGACAAAATTTTGGCACATCTCAATGACGTGATCGGAGATGCGTGACCAGGAAGGTTCTGGATCTCCCCTCGATCAATGGCGCCGAGTCTGCAGCTCCTCGAGCGTGCGCTTCAGCGCCTCCAATTTCTCACCTGCCTCTGCGAGCTTTCCGGCAGCAGTCAGTTGCTGATAGTCGGTGAAGTCCCGGGCCGCCTCGGCAATCAGGGCGTTGACGTCGTCGCCCGGAGCCGCAGCCGCTGCAGGTGTGGCACTCGCGGGCCGTGCGGCGGGAGCAACCGACGAGACTTGCGCGCTGAGCAGGGACGGAGCCGTCCCGAACAGGGCGGCCATCGCCGATTCGAACGTCGGCCCGTAAGCGAGTCGATCCTGCACCGCGAGCACCACCAAGCGCAGCTCAGGCATGGGACTGCGATCGGCTTGCAGGTAGATGGGCTCCGCGTAGAGCAGCGCTCGCCCGATCGGAATGACGATCAGGCTGCCGCGGCGCACGTGGGAACCTTGCTGATTCCACAGCGACAATTGACCCGACAACTGGGCGTTCTGATCGATGCGCGCCTCGATCTGCGAGGGCCCGTCGATCAGCCTGGTCTTGGGGAAGTCATAGGCCACCGCCTCGCCATAGTGGTCGCCGTCGCTTCGACCTGCAATCCAGCCGATCAGGTTGTTGCGATTGGCCGGTGTGAACGGGAGGATCGCGATGAATTCGATCGTCCGTTCGCCCGGCAGGGTCATCAGCACGAAGTTTGGTTGCATCGCCTGTGGGCGCTCATCGGACGAAGCCACCTCCGTGGCCACGCTCCACAAATCCTCCCGGTTGTAGAACACATCGGGATTCGTCATGTGGTAGAGGCCGTAGACGGCGGCCTGCACGTTCAGCAGCAATTCTGGGTAGCGCACATGCTTGCGCACGGCAGCCGGCATCGCCGCCGCGTCGGTGAACAAGCCGGGAAACACCGCCCGATAGGCGGCGATCACCGGATCGTGCATGTCGAACACATAGAATGTCGTCTGCCCGGTGTACGCATCGATCAGGATCTTCACGCTGTTGCGGATGTAGTTGATGCGCTCATTGCCGAGCCCGTAGCGGCGCGCGTACGGGTAGCTGTCGGACGTCGTGAAGGCATCCATCAGCCAATAGAGTCGGCCATCCTCGCCGACCACGACGTAGGGGTCCGGATCGAATGAGAGAAACGGCGCGAGCTCCTGCACGCGTTCGCTCAAGCGGCGACGCATCAGCAAGCGACTCTCCGAATTCACGTCGTCGCTGAACGGCAGTTTGCCGAGATCGCCGCGATCGAGCGCGATCAGCGTGCGGCGGAGCCAGCCGCCCAGCCGAATGCCGCCATTGCCCTGGTACGAGGTCAGATTGTTGGCATCGCCTTGCGGGTAGTTGAATTCCTTTTGGCGAGTCTTGACGTAGACATCGGTATTGGTGACCTCACCAAAATAAATCTCCGGGCGCGTCACGGTGAGACCCGGAATCGTGCTCTGGATCGGCATATTGCTGAGGACGAGTGTCGGCAGCCCCTCCGGCGTGAAGCCGTTCACCGGGTTCATCGTGACGCCGTACCCGTGGGTATAGATGAGTTTCTCGTTGATCCA
>CAYRAC010000541.1:0-3620 GCA_964422045.1 uncultured Steroidobacteraceae bacterium | reverse complement strand
ATGCACTCGTTATGCTGCGAGCCATAGCGGCGAATGTGCGCGATCGCGGCGGCTTCGTCATCGACGACACGCGCGGCGATGATCGCATCGAGATACTCGGTGTACCAATCTTGTTCGGTGGCCGGCTTGACGCGCGGATCGGCGCGCATGCTCATCTCATCACCGCGCACTTCGCACCCCGCGTCGAGCAAGGTTCGAAGAATGGGCGCCAAATGCGTCGCCGCGCAGGCACGATCGATCAACACAGTCTCCGCCGCACCGCAGATCCCGGTGCGCCGCATCTTGGCGTTGCGCACGATGAGTTTCGCCATCTCGAGATTGGCGCCGCGATCGACGTACACATGGCAGACCCCCTCGAGATGCCCGATCACGGGCACGCGCGCCTCTTGCCGCACTCGCGCAATCAGATTCTTGCCGCCGCGCGGCACGAGGACATCGATGCTGTCTCTCATATCGGCCAACATGTAACCAACCGCTGCGCGATCGACGGTCGGGACCCATTGAATACAGGTCTGCGGCAGTCCCGCCGCGTCGAGCCCCGCCGTCAGGCAGGCGTGAATCGCGGCGTTCGACCGCGAGCTCTCCGAGCCGCCGCGCAGAATCGCCGCGTTGCTGGATTTGAGGCACAGTGCGCCCGCATCTGCGGTGACGTTGGGGCGGCTCTCGTAAATGATCCCGACCACGCCCAACGGCACGGCAACGCGTTCGATCCGCATGCCGTTCGGCCGCGTCCACTGCGCCAAGCGTTTGCCGATGGGGTCGTCGAGACGCGCGATGTCCTCGAGGCCGCGCGCCATGGCTGCGACGCGCGGCTCATCCAGACGCAGGCGATCGAGCAGCGCCCCCGACGTGCCTCGCGCCGCAGCGGCTTGCATATCGGCTTCGTTGGCGGCCAAGATTCGCTCGCGTTGAGTCCGCAGCGCCGCCGCGGCCGCGTTCAACGCGCGATTTTTCTGCTCGGTGGAAGTCTGCGCCAGAGTGAGTGCGGCGGCCCTCGCCGCCTCGCCGATACCGCGCATCAAATCAGCCACGGGAACCTGCTTCATAGGGTGCCGACCACGTGAGCGCGCAACAACACCAAGTCATCGCGGTGCACGATTTCATCCCGGCCGCGAAACCCCAAGACCTGCTCGATCTCGGCCGATTGTCGGCCGATGATGCGCGCCGCGTCGCCGTCGGAATACGCGCAGATGCCGCGCGCCACCTCCGAGCCGTCCGGCCCTAAGATGCTCACCGTGTCGCCGCGATCGAATCGTCCCACGGCACGAGTCACCCCCGCGGGTAGCAAGCTTTTGCCGCCCAGCAGCGCGCGTACCGCCCCGTCGTCGACCACGATCGCGCCGGCAGGTCTCAAAGTACCGGCGATCCACTGCTTGCGGGTCGCCATCGGCGTCGATGACGGGACGAACCACGTGCAGCGCGCACCCTCTTCGATTCGCTGCAACGGATGTTGGACCGCTCCCTTGGCGATGCATAAGTGACACCCGGCGGCCACCGCTATTTTGGCGGCGGCGATCTTGGTGTGCATGCCTCCCGAACCCATGTCGCTGGCCGCGCCGCCGGCCATGGCCTCGATGGCCGGTGTGATCTCAAGCACCCGGCCGATGAACTCCGCTTGCGGATCGAGCGTCGGGTCGGACGTATACAGACCGTCGATGTCGGACAGCAGAACCAAGCAGTCCGCGCCTGACATTTGCGCGACGCGCGCCGCCAGACGATCATTATCGCCATAGCGGATCTCGGTCGTGGCCACCGTGTCGTTTTCATTGATTACCGGCACCGCACCGAGCGACAGCAGGGTATTGAGCGTGCCGCGCGCATTCAGATAGCGGCGCCGTTGTTCCGTGTCGCCCAAGGTCAACAGGACTTGCGCGACGGTGATGTCGTGCGCATCCAGCAGCTCCTTGTAGGCATGCGCCAGGCGTATTTGACCCACGGCGGCGGCCGCCTGACTTTCTTCGAGCCGCAGCTTGCCGGCATTCAGCCCCAAGTGGCGCCTGCCCAAGGCGATAGCGCCCGAGGACACCAAAATGACGTCTTGACCGCGCTTGCGCATGGCCGCCACGTCTTGCGCGAAGCTCTCGAGCCATGCGCGATTCAGCCGGCCTTTTTCCGCATCGACCAGCAAGGTCGAGCCGACTTTCACGACCGCGCGTTTGGCTTCGGCCAAGCGACGCGCGACGAGTTTGCGGTCTGCGACTGTCATGAACACAATATTGCCATTTACTTGGGCAAGCGGCCTCCCCTAATATTCGCCTGCCGAATCAGCAGCAGTTCCTCAAAGTAGGTGAATCGTGGGCAGAGAGTACGAACCGACCGTCGGGCAGTGGTATGAGGACTTGGAAAACGAGGAAACCTTCCAGGTGCTCAAAGTCGACGAGGACAAGGAAACCGTTGAGATTCAACATCTCGACGGCGATATCGAGGAATTCGATGTCGACGGCTGGGCGGAACTCGACCTGGAACTCACCGAGGAGCCCGAAGGCTGGTCCGGCTCAAAAGCCGAGAAAGACGCCGATGACGATGAGGAGGAAGACGAAGACTGGGACGAGGACGATGACGATGACGATGAGGACGACGACCTAGACGACGAGGATGAGGATCGGGAGGAGTACTAGACCTCCTCCACGCGCTCCAGCCAGCCGTGCCGATCGGCTGTTTCTCCCTGCTGCACCGCTATCAGTTGCGCGCGCAAAGCGCGTGTCAACGGTCCGACGTCGCCGCCCGCCACCGGGTACTCGGTGCCCCGATAGATGAGCGTGCCCACCCCCGCCAGCACCGCCGCGGTACCCGACAATGCGGCCTCGCCGGTTTTCACCCATTCCAGCATTTCTTGGACTTCAAACCGCCGCTCGCTCACCTTGTATCCCAAGTCACGCGCAATCGTGAGCAGCGAATCGCGGGTGACGCCGTGCAAAAATGTTGAATCGAGGCTGCGCGTCAACAGTTCGCGGTCGCGGATCAAGACGAAGTTTGCGGCGCCGGTCTCCTGTACTTGGCCGCCCGGACAGAACAGCACCTGATCGACCTGGTATTTGACCCGCGCGCTCAAGGTGGGACCTAGCGCGGCGGCATAATTGCCGCCGGTCTTCACCATGCCCATCTGAGCCGCCGAGCGCGTATTCTCATCATCGACCAGGATGCGCAGCGGCTTCATGCCGCCGGAGAAATAATCCCAGACGGGACTGGCGAGCACCAGCAGCGAAGCTTCCGCAGCGGGTGTCGCGGCGGCACCGATATTCGCAGTCGTGCCGAACAAAATCGGCCGCAAATACAGCGCGCCGGGCGCTTCCGGGACCGCGTCCCGGCAACGATTGATCACCGCGCGCACCATGTCGGCGAGCTGGATCGCGTCCGGTTCCGGCAGCACCAGCTGCCGGGCGCTCTGGCGCATGCGCTGAATATGCCGATCCATGCGAAAGATGTGCACGGACCCATCGGCGCGGCGGAACGCCTTGAAGCCTTCGAAACACGTGCTGGCGTAGTGCAGCACATGGGCGGCCGGGGACAATTCGATCGGTGCCACGGGCTTGATCTCGCTCGGACTCCAGCGTCCTGCCTGGTACGTGGCCACCGCCATATGTGAAGTCAACAACGTGCCGAATGCGGGTCGTTGGGGT
>CAYRAC010000540.1:0-3628 GCA_964422045.1 uncultured Steroidobacteraceae bacterium | reverse complement strand
TCGGGTGGCCAAGTTGATTGGGTTCATGATGTACTCCAAAGCGTAAGTTGATCTCGACGTGGTACAGAGTGCTGCATGCGCCCCGTGGCAACAAACGCAATGTCTGATACTCGATTAAGGAAAACTTAAGGTGCCCGCTGCCTACGATCGGTTGCCCTTGGGAGCGTTGCGCGTGTTCGAGGCGGTCGCCACGCACTTGAATTTCTCGCTCGCCGCCGATGCACTCAGCGTCACGCCCGCGGCCGTCAGCCAGCAGATCAAGGCACTGGAGGGCTACATCCAAGTGCCGCTGTTTCGCCGCACGGGACGGCGCGTTGAAATCACCGAGGAAGGGCTCGAGTTGTTGCCGGCGGTCAGAGCGGGTCTCGAGAAACTCGAGTCCGCCCTGCAGCAAATCAAGCTGCACCGCCGGGCGGGACCCTTGCAAATCACCACGCTCGCTTCGTTTCTACAGATTTGGCTGTTGCCGCGCATTCGCTCGTTTCGGCGCAAGTACCCGAGCGTCGAGCTGCGTTTCCACACCTCGCGCGAGCTGGTGGATTTCTCGCGCACCACCAACCACATCGCCATTCGCTTTGGACACGGCGACTACCCGAGTCTGCACTGCGAAAAACTCCTCGACGATTGGCTGGTGCCGGTTGCAAGCCCCGATCTCATCAAGCAATACGGAACGATCGAGCGCGGAGCGAAGCTCGCGAAGTATCCGCTGCTCGAGAGCGGCGATGAGCCGTGGAGCGTCTGGAGCCAGACCGGTGAGGAGGCCGCCTGGCTGTCGCGGGCGCCGAGCATCGACGACTCCGCCGGCCTGCTGACGGCGGCGGAGGAAGGGCTTGGATACGTCCTCGCGCGATGGACTCTCGTTACCCGCGCGCTGCACAAGGGCACGTTGCGCCTGGCAGGCAAAGGGGCGTTACCTTACGGATCTGCGTATTACTTCGTGTGTCCAAAAAATTATTTGACCCTGCCCAAGGTCGCGCAGTTTCGCGAGTGGATCATCGCCGCGGCGCGCGATTTCCCGCGGCCGGCGACCGCCGACTCGAACTAGAGTGCGAGCAGAGCAGTCGCGAGCGCATCGACGCCGCTGCGCACCGGGTCGCACACCGGCAGTCCGAGTTCGGCAGTCAGGCGCTCGAAGTAGGCGCTGCAGTCGGCGGCGGACAGGCCCGAGGAGTTGATGCTCAAGCCGATGCAGCGGACAGCGCGGTTCGTGAGCCGCGCGGCGCGCAGATACTCGTCGATCGCCACTCGCAGATCGGGAAGCGGGAACTCCGGGTACTCGTCGATGGTCAGGCGCGACGGGTCGTGGCACAACACGAGGGCGTCGGGCTGCGAACCATGCAGCAGGCCCAAAGTGACGCCCGCATAGGCGGGATGAAATAGCGATCCCTGGCCCTCGATGACGTCCCAGTGCTCGGGGGCATTGTCGGGAGACAGCTGTTCTGCGGCGCCGGCGATGAAGTCGGCGATGACCGCATCGATCGCGATACCCTGACCCGAAATCATGATGCCGGTTTGGCCCGTCGCCCGAAACGTGGCCGCCACCCCGCGCCGCGACAAGTTCGCGGCGAGCGCGAGAGCCGTGTACTTCTTGCCCTGGGCGCAATCCGTGCCGACCGTCAGAACCCGCTTGCCGCTGCGCTTGCGGCCGCTCGCGGCGCCGAACTGCTGCTCGCTGTGCCGCACATCGATGAGCCGCACGCCGCGCCGCGCCGCGCTCTGCACAAGTTCCGGAAAAGAGGCGAGACGTGTATGCAGGCCGCTCACCACGTCAAGTCCGGCGTCAGCCGCCGCCTCGAGTTCGGCGACCCAATGACGCGGCAGCGCACCGCCGGTCGGCGCGATTCCGACGACCATCGAGCCGGCGCCACGCGCGGCCGCCTCGCGCGGCGACAGGCGCGGCAGTCCGAGGGTCACGGCGCAGCCGGGCAAGCTCCATTCGCCGATCACATCTTGCGCGCACCAATCTTTGAGGCCGAAGGCGGTTTTCGCGCTCAGCTTATCTTGCACGTCGCCGAGAAACAGCAAGTAAGGTTTGCGCAAGCGAGCGGCACTACGAGCGCAGCGGCCGGTTGCGGCCGGCACTCGCGCGGTTGTGGCTGAGGCGCGCATTGTCCTCGTAGGCGCCCAAGTATTGCCGCGCCGAGGCCAGCATCGATTGGGGCTTCAAACCGAGTTTCGCGAAACCGTCTTGGGTGCAGACGCTGTCGATTTTCAACGACCGATAATTGTCGCTGGAGAAAGGCCGACCCGGCACGAAATCCATGACGAGCGCCTGAGTCCGCGCCACGACGTTGGGTAAACCGATGATCCAGCGGCGCCGGCCGGTCAGCTTGCCCACCAAAGCGACAATCTCACGCAATGAATAAACCTGCGGGCCGCCGAGTTCGCAGGTTTGCCGGCTGCTGGCGCCGCCATGCAGCGAGCGCAGCAGCGCTTCGATCACATCGTCGACGAACACGGGTTGAAAGCGGGTGTTCGGCCTCGCCAACGGAAAGATGAAAGGAATCGAGGCGAGCAATGCGGCGAAGCGATTGAGAAAAGAATCGCCGGGACCGAACATCACCGACGGCTGGAAGATGGTCCAATCGAGCGCGAAATTGGCATCGCGAATCAGCTGCTCCGCCTCGCCCTTGGTGCGCAGGTAATAGCTCGGCGCGTCGACGGCGGCCTTCAATGCAGATACTTGCAACAGCCGGGCGACACCGGCCGAACGGACCGCCAGCAATACTCCGCGGGTGAGTTCAACGTGCGCACGCCGGAAGCCTCCGCCGCCGAAGCCGCGCTCGTTGAGTATGCCGATGAGATTGATCACGACGTCTTTGCCGCGAAACCGCTCGCTCAACTGGGCTTCCTGGTACACATCGCAGTTCTCCAGCGTGAGTCCGGGCAATACCAGAAGATGCTTGTGCTGTTCCCGATCCCGCGACAACACGGTGACGCGATGGCCGTCCTTGATCAAGCGTGCGACCAGCCGGGTTCCCAGGAATCCGGTGCCGCCGAGAACAGCGATGCAAAGCGGACGCACGATTTTCAGCGAATCGGAATCAATTGTGCGATCGAACCGCGCCGCACGTTGAGGACCAAGACACTGGCATTCTTCGCCGCTTCCTTGAATGCTTTGGTATTGGCGATCGGCGTGCGGCCGACACCCACGATCAAGTCGTTCGGCCGCAACCCGTTCTGGGCGGCCGGGCTGCCTTCTTGTACCGTGTTCACCAACACAGCGCCGCCATCGGCGGCGTCACCAAGTTCCGCGCCGTGCAAGCCCTTATGGATGTCGAGCGCATTGGCCGACTCCAGGTCGCTGCGCTCGGCGATCAGCGCCGTCACTTGGCGCGGCTTGCCGTCGCGCAGCAGACCGATCTCGACCTTGTCGCCGACTCTCAACATGCCGATGGTATTGCGCAATTCCCCCGCGTCTCGCATGGTGACGCCATTGATGGAGGTGATGATGTCGCCGGTCTTGACGCCGGCGCGCTCGGCCGCCGACCCTGGCGCGACGCCGGCCACCAACGCACCGCTCGATTCGGTCAGTCCGAATTCCTTTGCGATGTCGGGGGTCACGCCGTAAATGTTGACGCCGAGAACGCCGCGTTTGACCTGGCCGTATTTGATCAATTGGTCCATG
>CAYRAC010000539.1:1049-3629 GCA_964422045.1 uncultured Steroidobacteraceae bacterium | reverse complement strand
CGAAACTGATCACCAGCACGCTGTTGGCGGTGGCGACGCCCATGCACATGATGGCGCCGGTGAGCGCCGGCACCGAGAGCGTGGTATCGGTGCCAAACAGCATCCAGACGATTCCGGCGAGCGCCGCAGGCAGCGCCGTGATGACGATGAAGGGGTCGCTCCAGGACTGGAAATTGATCACGATCACGAAATACACCAGCACGATGGCGCCGAGCAGGCCGAACAAGAGACCGGTGTAGGCGCTGTACATGGTCGCCGTCTGGCCCACGAGAACGACGATCGCGCCTTTCGGTTTGTCCTTGTCATTCTCGGCGATGATCTTGCGGATGTCAGAGGAGACCGAGCCCAGATCGCGCCCCTGGGTGGTTGCGTAGATTTCCACCATGGAGGAGATGTCGTACTGCGAGACCACGGCATCGGCGTGGTTTCGCCGGATGTCGGCGATGCCGCCGAGCACCGCGGTCGGCGCGCCGGTCGCGTTGATCGGCAAATTTTGCAGCGCCGGGAGCGTATCGATCTGGTATTGCGGGGTCTGCAGCGCGATCGGATAGGTGACCCCGTTCTTCTCGTTCAGCCAGTAGGTGGGCGCCACCTGGCTCGAGCTGGCGAGATTGACGACCAGGCTGTTGGTCACGTCGGCCGCGGTCACGCCCGTGAACTGCGCGCGCGTGCGGTCGATGTTGACATCGAGCGTTGGCAGCGCTGCCGACTGCTGGATGCGCGCATCGGCCAACCCGGTGACCTTGCGCAGCTGCGCCAGCAGCTTGTTGGCGTAGGCGAAGTCCGCATTCAGATCGTTGCCGCGGATCTGCAGATCGATAGGCGCCGGCGCCCCGAAATTGAGGATCTGGCTCACGATGTCGGCGGGCAGGAACGAGAAGGTCAGGCCGGGGAAGCGGCGCGGCAGCTCATCGCGCAGACGAGCGACATAGTCGGAGGTCGGCGCGTGCCCCTCGGTGAGTGAGATCTGGATGTCGCCGTCCGATTCCCCGATCGTCCCGGTGTTGTTGTAGATGGTGTTGATCGAGGACAGATACGTGCCGATGTTGTCCACGACCGCCTCGAGCTGCGCCGGCGGGATGGTGGCGCGGATCGCCTTCTCCACCTCGTTGAACCGTGCGGCGGTCTCCTCGATGCGCATCCCGACGGGCGCGCGCACGTGCAGCATGATCTGTCCGCCGTCCACCGCAGGGAAGAAGTTACGGCCGAGAAACGGCGTGAGCAGGAACGAAGCGGCAATGAAGGCGAGAAAGCCGCCCACGAAAAGCCCCCGATGCGCAATCGCGAGCGCGAGCAGATCGTGATAGCCGGCGCGCAGCCGCGTGAAGCCCTCCTCGAAGCCACGCTGAAAGCGCGCCAGCGGGTTTTTCGAGGGCAGCGGCCCGCCCGCGTGCTCGACGTGCATGTGCAGCAGGTATTTCGCCATCGTCGGCACGAGCGTGCGCGACAGCAGGAAGGAGAACACCATCGCGAACATCACGCTTTCGGCCATCGGCACGAACAGGAAGCGCGCGACGCCCTGCAGAAAGAACATCGGGATGAACACGATGCAGATGCACAGCAGCGACACGAAGGCCGGGACGACGATTTGCGAGGCACCGCCCATAATGGCCGCCTCGACCGCCTTGCCCTGCTCGAGATGGTAGTTGATGCTCTCGATCGTCACCGTCGCTTCGTCCACCAGGATGCCGACCGCAAGCGCAAGACCCCCCAAGGTCATGATGTTCAGTGTCTCCCCGACCGCCGAGAGCATGCCGATCGCCCCGAGAATCGATAGCGGAATCGAAGTGGTCACGATCAGGGTCGAGCGCCAGCTGCCGAGAAACAGCAGGATCATCAGACTGGTCAACACCGCGGCGATCACCCCCTCGCGGATCACGCCCTGGATCGAGGCGCGCACGAAGATCGATTGGTCGGCGATCGGCTTGACCTCCAGCTCATCTGGCAGCGAAGGCTTGATGACTTGCAGCATTTTCTTGATGCCGCTGACGATGTCGAGCGTCGAGGTCGAGCCATTCTTGAACACACTCAAGAGCACGGAGCGGTTGCCATCGACGTGCACGACGTTGGTCTGCACCGCACTGCCGTTGTGCACGTAGCCGACGTCGTGCATGTACACCATGGCACCCGCCGTGTTCTTGATCGGCAGGTCGCCGAGTTCGGAAATCTTCGACGGCGCGCTGTTCAAGTTGACGGTGTATTCGTATTCGCCGATCTTCTGGGTGCCGGCCGGGGTGAGTAGGTTCTGTGCGGCGAGCGCATTGGCGATGTCGCTCCCGGTCAGGCCGCGCGACTGCATGGCCGCTGTATCCAGGTCGTACATCACTTGAGGTGTTTTGCCGCCGAATGGATACGGAATACCCGCGCCCTGCACCGTGACCAGACGCGTGCGCACGAAGTTCAGGCCGAGGTCCGCCAGGGCCTGTTCCGTCAGTCCCTTGCCGGAGAGCGCGAGCTGGATGATGGGCACCGTCGAGGCGCTGTAGTTGAGGATCAGCGGCGGTGTGGCGCCGGGCGGCATCTGCTTGAGCAGGGTCTGCGAAATCGCGGTGACCTGTGCGTTGGCGGTGGCGATGTTGA
>CAYRAC010000539.1:0-1039 GCA_964422045.1 uncultured Steroidobacteraceae bacterium | reverse complement strand
GAAAGAAAATCTTGATGATGCCGAAGGTGGTATAGGAACTCGACTCGATGTGCTCGACGTCGTTGACCGTGGTCGTCAGCGCCCGCTCGAACGGGGTGACGATGCGGCCGGCCATCTGATCGGGCGGCAGACCCTGGTACTGCCAGGCCACCCCGATGATGGGGATGTTGATGCGCGGGAAAATGTCCACCGGCATGCGCAGCGCGGCCAGCGTACCGACCAGGAAAATGAGCAGCGCCACAACGACGAACGTGTAGGGGCGGCTCAGCGCAATGCGGACTATGGCAAGCATCAGAGCACCGGAAGGCGATCTGAAATCTGACTGCTGATCACGATGACCCCAATCCGCCGTCGGCCCTGTCGCCGATATTCAATTGTTCTGCTTATCCAGCGCCGCAGAGCGTTCGTCCCAAATCACTTGCATCTGGGCGTGGAGCTTCGCAGGGTCCTGTCGAACGGCTCGCCATAGGCTCTCCGCTGGCTCATCGGCGAGCACGCTATCGAGCGCGCCAAGAATCCCCTCGATGGTCTTCTTGGCCACGTGATGCGGGGAAGTCTTGGGCCCCGAAGAAAGAGATGCGCCCATCTCGGTGTCGATAAAGCCCGCATAGACACCCAACACGCGAGTGCCTTGAGCCTTAAGCTCGATGCGCAGCCCGTCGGTGACGGCGAGCGCTGCATGCTTGGTTGCACAGTAGGTAGAATTGAACGGATAGACGTACCAACTCACGACCGAGAGCATGTTGACGATCACCCCTCCCCCATTTCGCGCAAGCACCGGGGCAAAGGCCTTGCACATCGCAAGCATGCCGAGGACGTTAACATCCATCTCCCGTTTCAGAATTTCCACCGAATCCTCGGCCATGACAGTTTTCGCGTGCATCGCGCCTGCATTGTTGATGAGGATGTCCACGTCGCCGCAAGTAGCCGCAGCCGTGGCAACATTCGCGGGTGAGGTGACGTCAAGGCGGATTGGCGTCATTCGCGGATCCTTTACCAAGCGCGGATCGCGTGCACCGGCGTAGACCTTAGCCGCACC
>CAYRAC010000538.1:0-3635 GCA_964422045.1 uncultured Steroidobacteraceae bacterium | reverse complement strand
GGTTGGGGAACGGCACCAGCTCGGTGCTCGGAGTGACGCCGGAAAACGATCCGGGCAGCAGCGTCGGCCTGTTGTATCAGTTCGAATATTAGCGAAGAGCTCGCCCAACAGTTTAGAATGGGCGATTGCCTGTCGGGGGAGACTCAAGAATGACTTTACGGATTCGATGCGTCATCGGCGCGTCGGTACTCGCTGCGTTGCTCGCCGGCTCCTGGTCGCCGGCGGCCGAACACTCATCGCCGAGCGACACGCCGGACACCAAGATTGCGCTGGTTCCGGATCCGAGCGAATCGCCGCGATTCTTGCACGATGAATCCAAGGTGACGCCGGGGTCCATAACGATCGGCGGTCATGTGCTCGGCTATCAATCCGAGGCCGGCATTTTGGTGGTGCACGTCAAGGACCCTTTGGACGATGACCCGCCGCCATTGCGCGATGACAAGAGCACGCCGCCGCCGCCGCAGCCGCCCGAGGCCGGGATGTCGTATGTCGCATACTTTCGCGGCGATAAAGAGGATTCACACCGCCCGATCACATTTCTGTACAACGGCGGCCCCGGCTCCTCCACAGTCTGGCTGCACATGGGCGCATTCGGGCCCAAGCGAGTCGTCACGGCTGACGACACGCACAGCCCGGCGGCGCCTTACCGCATCATCGACAACGAATACACGTTGCTTGACGCCAGCGATCTGGTGTTCGTCGATGCACCCGGCACCGGATTCGGTCATTTACGGGGCACAGACAAGGAAAAGGCGTTTTTCGGCGTGGATCAAGATGCGCACGCGTTCGCCAATTTCATTGTCGAATTCTTGTCGCGGCACAACCGCTGGAACTCGGCGAAGTACCTGTTCGGCGAGAGTTATGGGACCACGCGCTCGGCGGCGCTCGCCAACATTCTGGAGAACGAAAAGTCGCTGGATCTAAACGGCGTGATTCTGCTGTCGCAGGTGCTGAATTTCGACGATGGCGTGGATCAGCCGCAGTTCAACCCCGGCGTGGATTTGCCGTACCTGTTGGCTCTGCCCACGTACACCGCGACTGCCTGGTATCACCACAAGCTGCCGAATCAGCCTGCGGCTCTCGAGCCATTGTTGCGCGAGGTCGAGGCCTTTGCGTTGGGCGACTACATGCAGGCGTTGGCCGCCGGGTCCAGCTTGAGTGCCGAGCGTAAATCGGAAATCGCAGCGCGGCTGCACAACTATACCGGCCTCGCCGCGGATTACATCGAGCGTGCCAATTTGCGGGTCAACGGCGGAGAATTCGAAAAGACTCTGTTGGGCGCCGACATCACCACCGGCAGGCTCGACACCCGGTTTGCGGGACCGACAATTGATCCGATGAGCAAGGAAGCCGACTACGATCCGCAATCGGCCGCCATCTCCTCGGCGTATGTATCGGCGTTCAACGATTACGTGCGGGGCACGCTCAAGTTCGGCGACAAGAAGACCTATAAGCCGGAGTTCAATGTCGACAAACTTTGGGACATGCTGCATCAACCGCCCGGCTCGGAAACAAAGGTTGCCGGTCCCATCAACGTCATGCCGGACCTGGCGGTCGCGATGAAGCAGAACCCGAACCTCAAGGTGCAGCTGAACGGCGGCTACTACGATTTGGCGACGCCGTACTTCGCGGCGGTGTACGAATTGCAGCAGTTGCCGATCCAAAGCTCGCTGAAGAGCAATATCGAGATGCATTTTTACACCTCCGGCCACATGGTCTACGCCCATGAACCGGACCTCAAGGCGCTGCATGGCAACGTGGCGGCCTTTATCGAGAGGACGCGCAACACATCCGGCAAGTGATGCGGGCCCTGCAGGCACGCGCCGCCATGTAAAATTTTCAAGGCCGCTCGGGCCGCAGCGCTGTTTATCGGCGCTGCGGCGGCGCTATGCAAATGGCTGCAAAATCGGAGACAATCGCGCAGCGAGGAGGGTTCATGCAGTACCAAGTGCGCCAGGCCGGCGGCCTGATCTCAACGCCGCAAACCTTTCGCGGCGCCGAGCTGGCGGCGGAGTTGTTGACGCGGCTATTTCGCCGTTTACCGGTCAAGTTGACGCTGCGTTTGTGGGACGAATGCGCACTTAGCGTGGGCGCGGCCGAATCGGCCGCACGCGAGTTACCTTTCGTTTTGGTGTTCCGCGATCCCGAGGTGGTCTGCGCCACGGTGCTCGGTCGCGATCCGTTGCGGCTCGCCGAAGCCTATTTTCGCGGCGCGATGGATATCGAGGGCGACTTCTTCGCCGCTATCGAGCTGAAGAAATACCTGCAGGCCCTGCAGCTGTCCGTGGCAGAGCAGATCGCCGCGGCCGCCGCGGCGCTGCGTTTGCGCGCATTGAATGCGCAGCGCAGCTCCGCCGCAGTCGAGCGCACGCTCGCGCGCCGACACAGCATCAAGGCCCACTCCCGCGAGGAAAATCGCGAAGCGATTCATTTTCACTACGACGTTTCGAACGAGTTTTATGCGCTGTGGCTCGATCGCGCCATGGTCTATTCCTGCGCCTATTTCGAGACGCCCGAGACCGATCTGGATGCGGCGCAAGAAGCGAAGCTCGAGCATATTTGCCGCAAGCTGTCCTTGAAGGCAGGGGAGAATTTTCTCGATGTGGGATGCGGGTGGGGCGCGCTCGTGATCCATGCGGCACGGCATTACGGCGTGCGCGCTCACGGGGTGACCTTGAGTGCGCAGCAGTTGCAGGTGGCCCGCAAGCGCATTGCCCAGGCGGGCCTCGCGGACCGCGTGCGGGTCGATTTGCTGGATTACCGGGATCTGACGGGCGAGTCGATCTACGACAAGGTGGCGAGCGTCGGCATGTTCGAGCATGTCGGCCTGAAGAACCTGCCGGTGTATTTTTCCACGATCAACCGAGTCCTCAAACCGCACGGCTTGTTCTTGAACCACGGGATCACGCACGACTCGGACGGCTGGCAAAAAACCCTGGCGACGGAATTCATGAACCGTTACGTGTTTCCCGACGCGCAGCTCGACAACATCAGCAATATTCAGCGCGCGATGGAGAGGGCGCACTTTGAGATTGCCGACGTCGAGGCGCTGCGTCCGCACTACGCGTTGACGCTGCGCCACTGGGTCGCCGGATTGGAACGCAATCACGCCCGGGCGTTGCAGCATGTCGATGAGGCGACATACCGTGTGTGGCGGCTGTACATGGCCGCCTGTGCGTTGGAGTTCGAATCGGGGCGCGTCGGCGTCTATCAGGTGCTGGCGGGCAAACGCGGCAGCGGCGGCGTGCCGCTGCCGCTCACGCGGCGCTATCTGTACCGCTGAACGTTCACGGATCGCTGTGCTTTTGTTTGATCGCATGCATCAGCGCATGCGCGTCCGCGGGCTTCGTCATCTCGGCCACTTCCGAATCCGGCCGCGGCTGCAGCGCCGTCAGGTTGCGCTGCAACTCATCGACGATTTGCAGGATCTTGGTCACTTTCTGCTCGCTCAGAAGGTTGATTTGCAGGTCGAGGTGCGAGCGATGCTCCGCCACCTGAGCCATGCGGTTTTGACGAATCAGCACCGCGACGGGCGTTGGAACTCACCAATCCCTGCAGCCAAAAAAACGGCGGTTGGTCGATGCCTGTGCATGTCGTTGTGACCTCCCGCAACCGATAAAGGTTCGCCCGGATTG
>CAYRAC010000537.1:0-3642 GCA_964422045.1 uncultured Steroidobacteraceae bacterium | reverse complement strand
TGCGAAATGTCGCGCTCGAACTGAATCGCGGTGCCGTTCACCTCGACGCTCGGCAAGGCGGGCTGATCGCCGGCCGCCGCATCGACGTCCGCGCGGGCGGACGACAGAAGAGCGGTGACGGCCACTCCTGCGGCGGTGAAGCGGTTCAATCCAGGTACGGCGGCGAAGTTCGACACTCCCTCCGACGCGGCTTGGCTTTGCGGCATGGTGCTCGATCCCAACTCGATGACCCAGGTAGTAACGCTAACACGAATCATTCTTATTAACATTACTATAGCTCAAAACGAGGATTTGGCCGCGTTTTGGGGTGATTTTTCGATTTTGGTCGGCCGCTTCCGGGTGCGGGGGGGCCTAGGTTCCGGGTTCCGCGTCCGTTTACGACCGCCGGCGCAGCCCCGCGGGAATGAGCACGAGTCCCAAGAGTTCGAAGATGCCATGGGCCACCAACGCCATGAGCGCCGCGGGAATAGCGCCGGTCAGAATGGTGGGTACATCGTTGAGCGCGAGCCCCGACACGATCGGCGCCCCGTAGCCGCCCGCCCCCACCAATGCCGCCAAGGTCGCGGTGCCGATGCTGACGATGGTGGCGGTTTTGATTCCCGCGAGCAGCGTCGGGCTCGCGAGCGGCAACACCACGCGGAACAGCACCTGCCTGCGATTCAAACCGAACGCCCGCGCATTCTCCGCATGGATGGGATTCACGGCCCGAATCCCGGTGAAGGTGTTGAGCACCACCGGCAGCAGGCTGTACAGGCACAGCGCCGCCAACGCGGGCTTGGTGCCGACGCCGAACACCGGAATGAGAAAACATAACAGCGCCAGCGACGGTATCGTCTGCACTACCGCGCTCGATAACAAGATTGCCTGGCCGGCCGCGTGAAAGCGCACCGCGGTCACGCCGAGCGGAATGCCGACGAGCACCGAAAAGAGCAGCGATACGCCGACCAACCACAGATGCTCGCGGGTGCGGCGCGCGATTTCGCGACCCCAGCCTTTCCCCGCAGGTGCTTCGGCGCCGAGAAACTGCGCGGCAATCTTCTCGAAGCTGACCTTGTGAATGTCGGCCTGCGCGTTCATGTTGCGCATCGCCTCTTCGCTGATCTTGCCTTCCAGCCGCAACAGCGCCTGCCATTCTTGCGGGTGCTGGTCCACGAACGCCCTGCGCGCCACCCACACGGCCTGATACACCGGAAAATAATTGTGATCGTCCGTGAGCAGACGCAGGTGGAATTTCTCTATTTTTGCATCGGTCGAATACACGTCGATCAGATCCACGGCATTCTGCTCGAGCGCCTGAAAGCTCAAGGAATGCTCCATGCGGTTGACTTGCTGCGGGTTGAAGCCGAGATGATAGCTGTCGACGAGGCCGGGATATCCATCCTTGCGATCCATGAATTCGTAGCTGAAGGCCGCCCTGACACGCGATTGGATCGACACCAGATCGCCGATGGTGTGCAGTGCGTATTTCTGCGCGAACTCCTCTTTCACCGCGAGCGCGTACGTGTCGTTGAATCCCAGCGACCCGGACATGGTCAGCCCCAAGCCCGCGAGGGCTGCTCGAATCTCATCGAGCGAGCGCAGTTCCGGGCGCTTGAGAATCGCCTCCGCCAAGGTCCCCGTGTAGTCCGCATACACATCGATCGCATCGCTCTTCAACGCCTCGAACAAAATGCCGGTGCTGCCCATCCCGAGCTTGCGCGTCACCGGAACCTGGGATGAGGCCTCGATGGTTTGCGCCGCGATCTCGCCGAGCACATAACCCTCGGTGAAGATCTTGCCGCCGATGACGATGCTGTCGGCGGCGCACGCGCCGCCGCACCCGAAACACCCCATCCCCAGCCACAGCGCGCCCAGCCACGGCTTCACTTGAGGTCACCCGCATCCGGCAACGTGCGCTGCGCATTGATGAACTGGCCGACGAAGGCATTGGCGGGCGTGAGCAACAGGTCGCGGTAAGACCCCGTCTGCACCACCTTGCCTTCGTGCAACATGGTGATTTGCTCGGCCAGATACACCGCCTCGCCCAAATCGTGTGTGACCAGCAGCACCGTCTTGCCGAGCCGTTGAAATATCGACTTCAGTTCCTGCTGCAAGCTGCGGCGGATCAGAGGGTCCAACGCCGCCATCGGCTCATCGAGCAGCATCACCGCCGGATCCATCATCGCGGCACGCATGATCGCGACCCGTTGCTTCTGGCCGCCGCTCATCTCGCGCGGGAAATGCCCGAGAATTTCCGGGTCCAAGTTCACCACCTTGCGCAATTCCTCCACCCGCTCGTCGATCTTCGACTTGCTCCAACCGCGCAGCCCCGCAATCAAGGCGATGTTGTGCTTGCCGCTGATGTGCGGAAACAGGCCGCCGTCCTGCGGGACATAGCCAATACGATCGGCCCATTCGGCCGGCGTGAACGACAACAGCGCCTGATCGTTGATCTTGACGTAGCCCTTGTCGAACGGGATCAAACCGAGCGTGATGCGCAATAAAGTGGTTTTCCCCGAGCCGCTCGAGCCGATCAAGGCATGCGTCGCACCCTTCGGAACCGTCAAATTCACGTCGCTCAGGACGGATTTGCCTTCAAAGGTCTTGTAGATATTCTGCAGCTTCAACATGACGGTCCATCGTTTGGGTCTTACGGCGCCGCCTCGACCACGGTGCCCTGATGATATAGAGCCTGCCAACCGGCCTTCGAATGGCGCCACAACGTCGCACGGCGCGTGACGCGCGCACCTTGATGCAGCGTGTAGGTGATCAAATAATTGTCGGCGGCGACCTCGATGCAATGAAATCCATGTGCCTGCCACTCGTCGACCTCACCTCGCGGCAGACGGTTGTCGAGCGTATCCAAGATGAACTTGCGCGAGTAACGCCGCCCCGACGCGCCCACTTCCCAAAAATCAGGATCCGTCATGTTCTCGAAATCGCGCCGGCTCGCGCCAAACTCGCGGCGGTGAAAAATCGGTTCGCGGCTTTGCAATTCCTTGAGAATGCCGGCGAGCCGCGGCGCAGTAACGAGCTTGGGTTCCATGAAAAACCCTTACGGTTGGGCCGCGATCACGGCAATTTCGATCTTGTATTCGGCGCCCGCCAAATGAGCGCTCACGACCGTGGCGCGCGCCGGCGTTTGCCCCGCAACCACCCACGACTCCCACACGCGGTTCATTTCCGCGAACGTCGCCATGTCCGTGAGCCAGATGCTCGCCGACAGCAGCCGGCTCTTGTCGGTGTTTGCCTCCGCCAACAGCGCATCGATGGTCGCGAGAATTTCCCGCGTTTGAACCGCGACCGTGGCGCCTTTGGCAACCTGACCCGCCAGGTATACGGTCTTATTGTGGATCACGGCCTGCGACATGCGCGATCCGACTTGAATACGTTTGATGGTCATCGAGGCTCCCTTTGCGTTTGCCTATGCCGCCAGAAGGGCTATACGATCGATTCGCGCGCAATGCAAGCGCGCCGGCGCTATTGTAATTCTGACAACGCAGCCATTTGAGGAGAGGCCATGGATTTGGGAATTCGCGGACGCTCGGCCATCGTTTGTGCCTCGAGTCAGGGACTTGGCAAGGCCTGCGCGCGGGCGCTCGCAGAGGCGGGTGTCTCATTGGTGATCAACGGGCGCAATCGCGTGCTGCTCGAGCAAACCGC
>CAYRAC010000536.1:0-3644 GCA_964422045.1 uncultured Steroidobacteraceae bacterium | reverse complement strand
GAACGAACGGATGTTCGTCCATAATACCGACCTCTACCTGATCGAAGCGCAAGGACCTTCCGCCTGCTTGCACCGAACGCCGAAGGAAATATTTGAAATCAACTAACACCCGACCCGTCGCATTGGCCGCCGCCGCCTTGGGCGCTGCATTCGCTTTCGCGGCGCACGCGGACTCGCCGCCGGTGCGCATCGTCATGTTGAATATGGCGGTGACGCTCGACTATGTGGGCACCGAACGCAGCAAAGCCGCAGCGACCAAAGTCGGCGACATCGACCGGTTGCGCATCGTCTATGACGCCGCCGCGGTCGATCCGACCACGCATCGGGTACGGCTGTTGAATCTCCAGCATTTCATCGCCGGACACTACTCTCCGGCTGCGCCGGACCCGCGCATCATGCCCCTCGACGATGCCTGGCTGGATCTCGGAGTCACGCCCTACCGACTGCATTTCAGAGCGGCCGTGGTGCATGGTGATCCAATCATCATCGACATCGACGAGGTGTCGCGCCGGCTCACCATCCACCCACAACAGCACCCGCAAGAGGCCATCATCTCGGGCCCCTACGCAATCGATTCGACGCCGATCACCGGTCCGGAAGCCCGCGTGGCCGGATCCGCGACGCGACGCTAGAACCGCCGCCCCGCCGTTCGGCGATGGGTTCACTATTGACTATTGTTCCCCGCAAGCATACCGTTTATCAGTACAATTTAGACCGCATTGTGGTACAAAAAGAAGCCGGGAAATTGTCGGGGGTGCTTCAGTCGTCAGCGCAACAAAATCGCGTTTTTTGTCAAAAACCCGGCTGCTTCGGGTCAATTTTGTAGCTTTTTAACTACGAATGCGGCGCCGAGCGTTCGCACCATTGCGTTCCGTGATGCACCCGATTGGCAGAAGCGATTTCCATGCGCGACGTCCCAGGAGTACGTTGCAGGCAACACAAAGAGGCTCGGTTTGCCGTGCTCGAAGCACTGCTCGCCCGGGACGATTCGAGAGTTGGTTTCCTAACACAAGGGATATTTATGAGCGCGAAAGGCTGGCTCGAATTTGAGTGTAGATCAATCGGTTATTCCGCCTTGGGTGCGGTCCTCGCTGCCGCAGCGCTCTGGGCGCCCGCCGCCGATGCGCAAAACATCTCCAGCGCTGCATCAGAGAGCAGTGGAACGCTCGAAGAAATCGTCATCACGGCGCAGAAGCGCACCGAGAAACTCGAGGACGTGCCGGTGTCGGCCGCGGTGGTCTCCGCCGAGTCAGTCGCACGAAACAATATCACCGACATTTCGGATCTCAATAATCTCGTGCCCTCGGTCAACCTCAATGGCAGTTTCAATGGCCGCGTACCCACCGGCATGCGCGGAATCTCGTCGGTTTCGAATGAAGGCACCGTGGGACTCTCCTCCGGCGTCGCCATACTGGTCGATGGCGTGCCGGTGCCGTCCGATTCTGTCGATGGCAATCAACTCGAGGATATCCAAAGCATTGAAGTCTTGAAGGGTCCCCAGGCGACTTTGGGCGGCCGAACCGCAGCCTCGGGCGTCATCAATATCGTCACCAAGGCGCCGAGCGACACCTTCACCGGCGACTTCAGTGCCGTGGCCACCGACGATCAGGAATATCGGGTCAACGGCTTCATCTCCGGCCCGATCAGTGACAAGGTTGATTTCAGCGTCTCGGCCTACGGCACAACGCTGAATCAGCCGGTCAAGAATCTCTACGATGACAAGCATACGAATCAGGAGATCGAGGGTGTCCGCGCGAAGATTTTGGTCAAGGCCACCGATGATCTCGATGTCACCTTGGTGGGCCATTACGGCCACAGCCAGTCGGATGGATTTAACTTTGCATACACGTTCATCACGCCGGGCACCACCTTGCTGGTCGGGCCGGGTGGACCGCCGTTCCTAAGCGTTGCGGCGCTGCTGCCCGGAATCACGCCAAGTCTCAGCAACACGAACTACTCCAGCCCGGTCAATTCCGGTGCGCACATCAACGACACGGATTTTTCGGCGATTATCAATTATCGCCTGCCCGGCGGCTTCACGCTGGGCTCGACCACGGCGTACCAGCACGAGACCCAGGACAATGTCCAGGATCTGTTCGCGGTCAATGCATATTTTTGGAATGAACTGACAGGCGCCGGCACGCCCGGCAATCCCACGCCGCCGTTTTTCAACTTCCAGGAACAGAAGGAAAATATCAAGCAGCTGAGCGAAGAAGCCAAGTTGGTATCGCCCGCCGGCGACGCAGTGAACTACGTGGTCGGCGTTTTCTATTCGGATACGAAAGTCGACACCACCGAGTCGCGCGGCTTGCTGCCGGCGTTCAACAATACTTCCGTGACTCCGGACACCAAGACAACCGATCTTTATGGCCGAGTGACTTGGAAGTTTGCGCCCACCACCTCGCTGGTGACCGGTCTGCGTTACAACTACGACGATGTAAGTTATGTGGTCAATCAGGCGCTGTATACCGCAGCCTTTCCGCCTCCCGTGATTCAGGGACCCATCTCCGCCTCCGGCAGCCATACAGCCTCGACAGCTGTCGGCGATGTCAGCCTGCAGCAACAGCTCGCCAAGGACTCCATGGTGTATGCGACCTATGCGCGCGGCTACTCGCCCGGTGCCTACAACACCGCGCAGGCGATAACCGCTCCGGGTTTATTTGGTCCGGGCACTCCCGGTCAGCCGACGCTCGGCTACGTGCCCAATGAAACGATCGATCATTTCGAGCTCGGCACCAAGGGAACCTACCTCGACAACAGCTTGACCGTGAACGTTTCCGTGTGGGACACCAAGTACAAGGATTTCCAGGTGCAGATTTTCGACACCAGCACCGGATCCATCAATCCGCCGCTGATCCTGACGCCGGCGGGCGAGGCCGAAACCAAGGGTCTGGAGTTCGATGCCGTATGGGCTGCGACGAAGCTGCTCACGTTGAACTTCGACTACGCCTACATCGACGCGAAATTCAACGATTACCAAGGAGCACCCTGCTGGTACGGAGAATCCGCAGCGCAAGGCTGCACCCTTAAAAACCCAGCACTGCCGTCCGGCCCGCTCAACCCGTCCACGCAAAACGTGTCCGGGGACGTGATGCCGAATGCACCCAAGAACAAGTTCGTGATCGGCGCGCAGCAGCGCCTGCCGCTCGGTTCAATGGGGTATGACCTGGTGATGACAGGCAATTATTCCTATACAGCCGCGACGCAGATGCTCGCCGACCAGAACCCGCAGTCCATCCGCCCGTCCTACGGCTTGCTGAACTTGAGCGCCGGCTTGAAATCGCAGACCGGCAAGTTCTCGGCGACGATTTTCGTCGACAACGCGCTCAACAAACACTACGTCGTCGATATGGAAGATTTTTGGAGTTCGCCATGGGGCGCGACCAACGTGGTCGTGTCGCAGCCGGCGCGCGACACCAACCGCTATGCGGGGATTAGAATCACGGCCTGATTCTAAGCAACGACAGCGCGCGCCGCCGGCTTGAGATGTCCGCCCGACGAGAATAAGGTAAGGGCGGACTCACAACAATCATCAGTGAACCGGGGGCGATTCGGTGGCAAATCAGCGATTGGCGCGCGGCGCCTGGGTGTCGTTTTGTTCGGCATTGTTGCTCTTGGCGGCCGCGCGCGCGTGGGCCGACGGC
>CAYRAC010000535.1:0-3648 GCA_964422045.1 uncultured Steroidobacteraceae bacterium | reverse complement strand
CTCATTACGTCGCTTCCACCGTAATCTTGGGAAATGCCCGGCTGTAGTCCTTGTTGAGGGTCGCCAACCGCGCCGCCGTGCGCCGGGCCATCTGCAAGTACGCGAGCGCGCGCGTGCTGCCGGGCTCGGCCACCACGGTGGGAGTGCCGCCGTCCGCATCCTCGCGGATTCGAATGTCCAAGGGTAGCTCACCGAGCAATTGCACACCGTATTGCGCCGCCATGCGCGCGCCGCCACCGCTGCCAAAGATGTGCTCGACATGACCGCACTGACTGCACACGTGCAGGCTCATGTTCTCCACCACCCCGAGCACGCGCACTTCGACTTTCTCGAACATCTTGAGGCCCTTGCGTGCATCGAGGAGAGCGATGTCCTGCGGGGTGGTTACGATGACCGCGCCGCTCACGGGAACTCGCTGCGCCAGGGTGAGCTGAATGTCGCCGGTGCCGGGCGGCATGTCGACCACCAAGTAATCCAGTTCGCCCCAGCTGGTGTCGCCCAACAGCTGAGTGAGCGCCTGGGTCACCATCGGTCCGCGCCACGCCATCGGTTGTTCTTGATCGATCATGAACCCGATCGACATCACTTCGACGCCATGTGCGCGCAATGGCGTGAGATGTTTGCCGTCGGCACTCTCCGGCTTCGAGCCGCTCAATCCCATCATCTGCGGCTGGCTGGGACCGTAGATGTCGGCATCCAATAAACCAACTTTGGCGCCCTGCGCACTCCACGCCAGCGCGAGATTCGCGGCGGTCGTGGACTTCCCCACGCCGCCCTTGCCGGAGGCCACGGCCACGATGTTCTTCACCTTCGCCAAGGGTTTGAGCGTCCGTTGCACCGCGTGTGCCGTGATCTCTTGCCGCAGGGTGAGCTCGAGTCGAGTCTGTCCGAGATGCGGTTGCAGGTGGTTCCGCAGTGCAGACTCGAGTTCGGGCCGGTAGTCGGCGCACGGGAAGCCCAATACCAGTGCGACGCGCAGAATCTCGCCCTGGAGTGTGACGGACTCCACAGCCTTGGCCTCCCCCAGGGTCTGGGCAAGATACGGATCGGGATAAGAGCTAATTTTTTCGCGGAGAACGCCATCCGCGGCAGCGACTTGATTCATAGACTTAGGCGATTGTACCCCAGGCTGATATCAGCGTCCGCTGTGGCATAATGTGAAAATTGAGAATCAGACCCGCGGTAGGCCCATTGACTAAGGAGAAAATGGCTGGCCCCCCAAGGGATGTGCAACTTGAAGGCACTGAATGAGTTTATTCGCCAACTATCGTGCCGATCGGCTCATTGCCGAGGTTAAATCCAGCGGCAACCCAAGCAGCCCCCCGGCGCAAAAGGCCTTGGATAAGTTGGTGGCGCTGGGTCCGAGCGCCATCGAGCCGATCGTCGAGGCACTCGCGGCAGCGGAGAAGAAGGAAACCGTCGTGTACGTCGAGGCTTTGTCGCGGCTGATCGACGCCAAAACCATGCCGCAGCTGCTGAAGACGATGGGCGAGGCGAACGGCCGTGCGATGTCCGGAATCGCCTGGGCCTTGTCCACCAGCAAGAACTATCCGGCAAGCGCGCTGCTCGACGCCTTGAGCAAGCCGTCGATGCCCAAGCAGGCCATTCTCGATGTGATCTCGGCGCAGAAGTCGCGCTTTACGGTGCGCGAGCTGTTGAACGCCGCCTACAACCAGGAACCCAATGAAAGAACGGGTCTGTTCAAGATTATCGCCGAAATCGCCGACGAGTCCTCGGTCGACGATTTGATCTCGCGAATCGAAGGCAAGGATCCGATCGCCCGGCTGCATATCATCAATGTGCTGGCGCGCTTCAACCTTCCCAGAGTGCAGCAGGCTGTCCAAAAGCAGCTGAAGGACAACAGCAAGTTCATTCGCTCCGCGGCACTCTCGGCGCTCGCTCGAATGGACGGCCCGTTCGATATCGCGGCGTTGACCGGCATGTTGCGTGATCCGGAAATCGAGGTGCAGAACAAGGCGGTCGATCTCGTCGTGCACGCCAATCACCCCGACACGATGAAATACCTGGTCGACGTGCTCAAGGACGAGAACGAGTACGCGCGGCGCGCCGCCGTCGAGGTGCTGAACTCGGTCGGAACCTCGAAATCGGTCAAATACCTGCTGGAGGTGATCGCCGACAGCGATTGGTGGGTGCGTACCCGGGCAGCCGACGCTCTCGGCAAGATCGGCGGTCCGCGCGTGGTCGATGCCGTGCTCGCGCTGATCAAGGACGACAATCAGGATATTCGGCGCGCCGCGATTGAAATCCTCAATCAGACCAAGGACGAACGTGCGGTCGCGCAGCTACTTGAAGCAACCCGAGACCCTGACTGGTGGGTGAGCGAGCGCGCAGTTGACGCGCTCGCCGAGATCGGCAGCAGCAAGTCCCTGCCGCGTTTCATCGAGATGCTGGGAAGCCGCGAGGCCAAATCCTTGCCGACGGTGATTCGCGCCATCGGCAAGATCGGCACGGAAAAGTGCGTCGACTATCTGATGCCGATGCTGCAGCGGCAGGAAAATGAGATCAAGTCGGAGGCCATCGCGGCGCTCGCCAAACTCGCAGATGAGAAGCGCGCCGATGCGATTCGGGAACGGCTGCAGGCGGTGGCGGTCAATGCGGATGCGACCATCAGCCAGGCGGTCGGCCGCGCCATGCAGGAGCTGGAGAACCGCTTTTCGACCCAACAGATCGCGGCCAATCAACGCGCCGAGAAGATGCAGGAGCCGGCGAAGACGCTGCTCATCGAGAATCAGGACCTTGCCAAGGTTGTGCACGAGCAGGAAGTCCAGGCGAACAAGCTCGACATCGCGACGTTGAAAACCGGCGACATCATCGAGGGCCGCTACAAGTTCATCGAAAAGATCGGCAAGGGCGCGTTCGGCACCGTGCTTCTCATGGAAGACACCGTGGTCGAAGAGCGCCTGATTTTGAAGTTCTTGAACCCCAACGTGTCTGCGGACGAGGAGATGATGAAGCGCTTCGTGCACGAGTTGCGCTACAGCCGCAAGATCACGCACAAGAACGTCATCCGCATTTACGATTTCTTGTACATCCGCGGCAACTATGCGATTTCGATGGAATATTTCCCGTCGCACACCCTCGGCGGCGAGATCGTCAATGAAAAGCCGGTCATGCTGAAGCGGGCGGTCAAATTCGGCATCGATATCGCCACCGGCATGGCCGTCGCACACCAGGCCGGCATCGTGCACCGCGACTTGAAACCGGCGAACATCCTGATCGACAACGAGGGACTGCTCAAGATCGTGGACTTCGGTGTCGCGGCCGCGCAAACCCAGGGCGATACTCAATTGACCAAGACCGGCTATGTGATCGGTTCGCCGAAGTACATGGCGCCGGAACAGATCCTTGGCAAGAAGGTGGACGAACGCGCGGATATCTACAGCTTGGGCGTCATTCTCTACGAGATGCTGAGCGGCGTGCCGCCCTATGCACGCGGTGATCACATGTCGGTGATGTACCAGCACGTGCAGGGCAAGGCTCGGCCGCCCATCGATATCAACAAAGAGTTGCCGGTGGAATTGAACAACCTGGTGATGAAATGCATGTCCCTCGACAAGGCCAAACGGGCGCAAACCATGGACGAACTTCGCGTCTCGCTCGAGAAGTTCCTGTAACGAGTTGACGCAC
>CAYRAC010000534.1:0-3651 GCA_964422045.1 uncultured Steroidobacteraceae bacterium | reverse complement strand
ATCAGATCCTGATGAAGGCAGGGGCGATAGTCGCCGCACGCCGCGAGGAGCTCGCGCGCCTGATCACGCTCGAGTCGGGACTCTGTCTTCGCGACTCGCAATACGAAGTCGGCCGCGCTTCGGACGTGCTGCTGTTCGCCGCCAATCAGACGTTGCTCGACGACGCTGAAGTGTTCTCCTGCGATCTGACCGCGCACGGCAAGCGACGCAAGATCTACACCATGCGCGAACCTCTGCTCGGCGCAATCGTGGCCATCACGCCCTTCAATCATCCGCTCAACCAGGTAATTCACAAGGTGGCGCCGGCGGTTGCCACCAACAACCGGGTCGTGCTGAAACCGAGCGAGAAGACGCCGCTCTCCGCCCTGGCGCTCGCCGATATATTCTACGAGGCGGGCTTGCCGCCGCAGATGCTGTCGGTGCTGACCGGCGATCCCGCTGAGATCGCCGACGAACTATTGACCAGTGCGCACGTCGACCTTGTGACGTTTACCGGTGGTGTGTCAATTGGCAAGGCCATTGCCGCCAAGGCCGTCTACAAGCGTCAAGTATTGGAGCTTGGAGGCAACGATCCCATCATCGTGCTCGACGACGCGGATCTCGACGAGGCGGCCACCCTGGCGGCGAGCGGCTCGTATAAGAATTCGGGGCAGCGATGCACCGCGGTCAAGCGGATACTGGTTCAGGAGAGCATCGCCGACCGGTTCGTCGATTTGCTGGTCGAGAAGACGCGCGCCGTGAAGTACGGCGATCCGTTTGACCCTGCCATGGATATGGGGACCGTGATCGACGAGGCGGCGGCACGGCGCTTCGAGGCGGTCGTGAAAGAGGCGGTGAGCGAAGGCGCGCGCCTGCTGCTCGGCAATGTGCGGCGCGGTGCGCTGTACTCGCCCACGGTGCTCGACCGGGTCGCGCCGGCGATGACGGTCGTACGCCACGAAACCTTCGGGCCCGTGTCGCCGGTGATCCGCTTCAAAACGGTGGATGAGGCGATCGCCATCGCCAATGGAACCGCGTACGGCCTGTCTTCCTCGCTCTGTACGAACCGCCTCGACTTGATCGCGCGCTTCATCCAAGAGCTGCATGTCGGCAGCGTCAATGTGCGGGAGGTTCCCGGTTACCGCCTGGAGGTGACACCGTTCGGCGGCATCAAGGACTCCGGGCTCGGTTACAAGGAGGGGGTACAGGAAGCCATGAAGAGCTATTGCAACACCAAGACGTATTCGTTGCCATGGTGAGGAACTCATGACGGCGCCGATACTGCTCACTCCAGGCCCGCTCACCACCTCGCAAGCCACCAAGTCCGCCATGCTGGCCGACTTCGGCTCGTGGGACGGCAGCTTCAACGAACTCACCGAATCGGTATGCCGCGACCTCACTGCAATCGTCAATGCACAAGATGAGCATGTTTGCGTGCCGCTGCAGGGGAGCGGCACGTTCGCCGTCGAAGCCGCACTCGGCACGCTGGTACCGAGGCGCGGCAAGGTGTTGGTACCCGACAACGGCAGCTACTGCAAGCGCATTGCGCGGATCTTGGGTTACCTGGAGCGGCAGACGGTGGTGCTGGCACACGAGGAAAATGAGCCCGCGAACTTGGCGCGAATCGACGCCGCTTTGGCCGCTGACCCGGCGATCACGCACGTCGCGCAGGTGCACTGCGAGACTGGGACCGGGATCCTCAACCCTTTGCCCGAGATTGCCGAGCTCGTTGCGAGCCGCGGACGCGCGCTGATCGTCGATGCGATGAGCTCTTATGCCGCCATCCCGATCGATGCTCGGACCTTGCGCTTCGATGCGCTGATCGCGGCTTCCGGCAAGTGCCTCGAGGGCGTGCCGGGCATGGGCTTCATCATCGCCCGGCGCACCGCGCTCGAGCGCTCGGTCGGCAATAGCCGCTCCTTGGTCATGGATTTGCTCGATCAGTGGCAGTACATGTGCAAGACCGGCCAGTGGCGCTTCACGCCGCCAACCCAAGTCGTCGCGGCGCTGCGAGCCGCCATCGACCAATTCCAGGCACAAGGGGGCCAGCCGGCGCGGCTCGCGCGCTACACGGAAAACTGCACCGCCTTGGTGTCGGCAATGCGGGCGCTGGGCTTCAAGACTTTCCTGCCGGACGCGCTGCAGGCGCCGATCATCGTGACATTCCACACGCCGCCCGATCCGGCCTACGACTTTGGCAATTTCTATCGGCGCGTGCGCGACCGCGGATACATTCTGTATCCGGGCAAATTGACCGCCGTCGAGACTTTCCGCGTCGGGTGTATTGGCGCCATCGACGCCGGCACATTGCGCGAGGCTGTGGCCGCGATCGGCGAGGCACTGCGGGAGATGGGCGTGCGCCGATGCGCATGACCGAGAGCCTCGAGCGGTTGCGCGATGTGGGCTATGCAGTCGTGCCGCAATTCGTGCCGCACGAGCAGCTGAGCGCGCTCAACGCGGCGGCGCGATCGCAACTCGCGGCGCGCAGCGAACCGCTCGAATTCGAGGCAGATCTGCGCTATCCCGGAGCTCCCGAGTCGCGCCAAGCCGCCGGCGGCGAGACCGTGCGCCGCTTGCTGGACGCGTATGCTCGTGCCACCGAATTCGCACGCTGTGCAACCGCGCCGGAACTCCAAGAATGGATGACCGCCTACTTCGACGAGGACGTGCTGTTGTCACGAGTTCATCACAATTGCGTCATGACCAAGCATCCCCGCTATGGCAGCCTCACCCACTGGCATCGCGATATTCGCTATTGGTCATTCAGCCGCGACGATCTCGTCTCGGTCTGGCTTGCCCTCGGCGTCGAGCAAATCGAGAATGGCGCGCTTTGGTTCGTGCCAGGCTCGCACCGCATGGCCCTTGGCGCCGATCGGTTCGATGAGGCGAAGTTTCTGCGCGCCGATCGCGCGGATAACGAGCTGGTTCTGCGCGGCGCCGAGTCGCCGCGGCTCGCACCGGGCGATGCCGTGTTCTTCCATTGCAACACCCTGCACTCGGCGGGCAAGAATTCGAGCGATAACGTGAAGTTCTCGCTGGTGTTCACTTACCATGCCCGGAGCAATGCACCGCAACCGGGCACGCGATCAGCGTCGAAGGCCGAGGTCAGACTCGGCTAGACTAGCCGCCGGTGCAACCTCGACAGGATGTGAAACAGTGGCAAAGATACCTCCCGGTGTGGGTCCTCGATTCCCGCAAGTCGTCGTGCTGGTCGGCGCGACGGGTGACCTGGCCCGGCGCAAGCTGTTGCCCGGCATGTTTCATCTCGCGAGTGCCGGGTTCATCCCGGGCTGCCGCATCATCGGTGTGTCGCTCGACGACATGGATGCAGACGGTTTTCGCAAGCTGGCGCGCGAGGCTCTCACGGAGTTCTCGACCCGCAAGGTGGCGGACGCGGACTGGGAGACGTTCGCCAACAACCTGCAGTACGTGCCGATGTCCGCCGGCGCGCACGCTCTAAAGGCGGCGGTTGTCGAGGCTGAAGGTAGCTTCAACAGCGAAGTCGGCCGGATGCACTACCTGAGTGTGCCGCCGGCGGCAGCGCTGTCCGCGGTACGGCTGCTGGGAGAGGCGGGCTTGGTCGAGCGCTCCAGGGTCATCATGGAAAAGCCTTTCGGCACCGACCTCGAAACTGCGGTTGCACTGAATGCGAAACTGCACGAGGTGTTCGAC
>CAYRAC010000533.1:0-3651 GCA_964422045.1 uncultured Steroidobacteraceae bacterium | reverse complement strand
GGTGGCAGTGCACGAGCTGCAGACAATCGAGCATGTCGCGCTCGTTGAGCAGCGCGTACAGGTCGAGGATCTCGCTGATGAACAGGCCGAACTTGGATTTCTCGCCGGCGGATTCGCGCCACCGGCCGGCGCCCTCGCTGGCAAGCTTGACGCGTACGCCGATCTTCGGCCGCACGTGATAGCGTTCGGCGTGCTTTAGAATCAGATGAATCTCTTCGTAGTTCTCGACTACCGGGATGATGTTGCGACCGAGCTTGGTGGCGAGAATCACCGCCTCGATGTAGGTATCGTCCTTGAAGCCGTTGCACACCACGATGCGGTCCGGCGCGTCCTCGGTGATGGACATGACCGCGAGCAGTTCGGGTTTGGACCCGACCTCGAGGCCGAAGCCGAATTCCTTGCCGTACCGATAGACCTCTTCGACGACCAGGCGCTGCTGATTGACCTTGATGGGGAACACCGCGGCGTAGCGGTTCTTGTAGTCGTTTTCGGCGATGGCGGTGGCAAATGCCTCGGCCAGGTGGCGCAGCCGGTGCGCCAGGATGTCGGAGAAGCGAATGACCACCGGCGTGTGCAGATCGCGGGCTTTCAGGCCTTGGACGACCTCGAGAAGGTCGATCTCGCGCGCCGCGTCGAGGCTCGGCCGGATCACGACATGACCGTGCTCGTTGATCGAAAAGTAGCCCTTGCCCCAGGCCTCGACTTGATACAGGTCGAGCGATTCTTCGATTTTCCAAACGTGGTTCGCGGCTAGCGATCTGGCGGGTGTGCTCATGTCGCGCGCACGATAACAAATTGCCGCTGCATGTACATGACGCAAACCACAGCTCTAGCCACGGGCGACGGGTCGGCGCGGATCGCGGATCCACTCGCTCCAAGATCCCGCAAACAGTTTTCCGCCCGGCAGGCCGGCCAGCTCGAGGCTCAGCAAATTGTGACAGGCGGTCACGCCCGAGCCGCACATCGCGATCACGTTCTCGGGCGTCTTGCTCCCGAGGCGCGCTCGCCAGCGGCGCTCGAGCTCGTCGCGCGGCAGGAAGCGGCCGTCGGCCTCGAGATTCGCGCTAAACGGATGGTTCACCGCACCGGGTATGTGCCCGGCGACCGGATCGATCGGCTCGACGCTCCCCGCAAAGCGCTCGGCGGCGCGGGCATCGAGCAGCAGGGTGTCCGGGGACTTGAGCGCTGTCGCGACCTCGTCGCTGCTCGATACGGCGTGCGGCTGCAGCCGCACGCCCAAATGGCGGGCCGGCACCAGGGTGTCCCCCGACTGCACCTCACCGCCGCGCGCCAGCCACGCCTTGAAACCGCCGTCGAGGACGGCCACCCGGTCGTGACCGATCCAGCGCAGCAGCCACCAAAGCCGCGCGGCAAATGAACCATTGGCCTCGTCGTAGGCGACGACCTGGCTGTCATGGCCGATCCCGAGCGCGCCCATACGGCGCGCAAAGGCCTCCGGCGCCGGCAACGGATGGCGTCCGGTGTGCGCTTGGACGGCCGCCGCCAGATCCCGATTGAGGTCGGCATACCTCGCTCCCAGGATATGCGCCTTAAGGTAGGCCTCGCGTCCGGCGTCGGGGTGCAGCAGATCGAAACGGCAGTCGATGACGGCAAGCGCGGGATTGCCCAGCTCCCGCTGTAACGAATCCGTGCCGATCAGCGTCTGGAATTCCATGAATCCCAGCTTAACGCGATGCCGCGCGAACTGCATCCGCTACAATCGGCGCCATGGCACTCACTCTTTACTGGGGCAGCGGCAGTCCTTTCTCGTGGCGCGTTTTGCTCGCCCTGGAGCACAAGCGGTTGCCGTATGAGTCGCAGCTGCTGCATTTCGACAAGCAGGAACAGCAATCGCCGCAGATGCTCAAGTTGAATCCGCGCGGCCGCGTGCCGGTGCTCAAGGATGGCGACTACGTGGTGTTCGAATCGGTGGCGGTGCTTTACTACCTCGACGTGAAATATCCGCAGGCCCCGATATTCGGCGCCAATCCCGAGGAGGCCGGCGTCATCATGCGCGTCATCTGCGAATTCATGGCCTACGCCGAGCCTTCGCTCCTGAAGATCACCGCAGGAATTTTCAGCGGCGCCGTCGCCGAGAATATCGACGAGCTCACCGACGCCATGCACATCGTGGCGCGCGAGGCGCGCACCATCGAAGGGCGCCTCAGCAAGGAAAACTGGATCGTCGGCGCCAACTATTCGGCCACCGACATGGTGATCTTTCCATGGATTCAGGTGTTGCGCCGTGCCTTGGATCGCAGCGCCGCGGCGGAACTCGGCGCGCGGTTTCTGCCGATGGAGCGCAACTACCCCGCGCTGGCGCGCTGGATCCACCGTATCGAGTCGCTGCCGGGGTACGAGCGCACCTATCCGCCTCATTGGCGCGAGACTTAAGCTGCCTAAACTTGGATTTTGCGGGTGCCGCCAGGTAGGCTGGCGGCGTCCGCCCGTAGGGCGTCCATCTACACCTGAGCGAGCAAACCAAGAATGAGACAGAAATTATGAATAACCAAGTGCATGTGAAATTTGCGGGCAAGATCGTATTCGTCGGCTTCGGCAGCATCGGACAAGGTGTCTTGCCACTGATCTTGCGTCACATTGGCACTTCGTCGGATCGCATCACCATCGTCACCGCGGAGAACAGCGGGCGCGGCGAAGCAGAACAATTCGCAGTGAAGTTCGTCAAGACGGCATTGACCCAGGATAATTACCGCAAAGTGCTGGAACCGTTGCTGCATGCCGGTGATTTTCTATTGAACCTGTCGGTCGATGTCTCGAGCGTCGCGCTCGTTCAACTGGCGCGCGAACGCGGCGCGCTGTACTTGGATACCTGCATCGAGCCCTGGGCCGGCGGATATACCGATCCGCACGCCAGCGTGGATTCGCGCAGCAACTACGCGATGCGTCTGCAGGCGCTGGCATTGCGGGCCGGCGCCGCGAGAGCGCCGACCGCGGTGCTGACGCATGGCGCAAATCCCGGCCTGGTGTCGCATCTCGTGAAGCAGGCGCTGCTCAACATCGCCAAAGATACCGGCGTCGACGCCGGCACGCCCGGCAGTCGCGAAGCGTGGGCCAAGCTCGCGCAAACCCTCGGCATCAAGGTGATCCACATTGCGGAACGCGACACTCAGGTGACCAATGTGCCGAAAGTGGCGAACGAATTCGTCAATACCTGGTCGGTCGACGGCTTCGTCAGTGAAGGCGCGCAGCCCGCCGAGCTCGGCTGGGGCACGCACGAGAAGCATTTTCCGGCGGACGGCGGGCGGCACACCGCCGGCTCGCGCTGCGCGATTTATTTGAATCGTCCCGGAGCGAGCACCCGGGTTCGCACCTGGACGCCCGCAGCCGGTCATTTCCATGGATTTCTGATCACGCATTCGGAAGCGATTTCACTCGCGGATTACTACACGGTCATGGAGGGCGAGCGCGTGGCGTACCGTCCAACCAGCCACTACGCGTATCATCCGAGCGACAACGCGGTGCTGTCGGTGCACGAGTTCGCCGGCAATAACTGGCATCTGCAGGACCATAAACGCATCATGCTCAATGAAATCACTGCGGGTATCGACGAACTCGGCGTGCTGCTCGCGGGCCACAAGAAAAACGCCTATTGGTACGGTTCACAGCTGTCCATCGAGCAGGCGCGAAAAT
>CAYRAC010000532.1:0-3653 GCA_964422045.1 uncultured Steroidobacteraceae bacterium | reverse complement strand
AGCAGCACTTCGAGATCATGATCCTTCTTGTGCATCGCGGATATTGCAATGCGAATCGCGGGTTCGTTTTCGTAGTCCGCCTTGGTGAGCAGCAACTCGAGCGGCAAATTCGAGCCGTCCGACAGCAACGCCAGCACTTTGAGTCCGTGGCCGGACCACTTGCCCTGCAGGCACGCCACCAGCGCGCCCTTGAGTGCCGGATGCGTCTCCTGCTCGAATAAATCCATCAGCGGCGTGCCGCTGAGGGCATCATCGCCCGAATAGCCGAACAGCTCGAGCCATGCGCGATTCGCATCCACGATGATGCCTTCCTGCACATGTGTGATGGCGTCGGCCGAACCTTCGAGAAAGTTCTGCAGCTGCTCGCGATACTCGCGGGCGGAGGACAGCGTGGTCGAGAGCGCGCGCTCCAGCCGATAGGCGCGCAGCTCGCGGGTCGCAACCGATTGCAACCGGCTGCGATTCGCGAGGGTCACCACATCCTGCGCGCCGAGCCGCATGGCGTCGGCGATCGCCGCCTCATCGACGTGTTCGCGCACGATCAGCACCGGCATGCCGGGCGCGTTCTGCTGTTTGACCTTCATGAGCGAGCCCAACTCGACGCCCAGCTCTTCGATGAACGCGATCAGCATCTCGGGGTTGATTTGCGTCAGGGCATCGCCCAGATCGCGGGCGTCCGGCAGCCACGTGCAATGCACCGGATGACCGGCCTTGCGCAGCGTGCTGTTGATCGCCTCGACGTGGTCCTGCGACCGCGTCATGACGATCATCGGAACGGCCCCTTGTTCGCTCACAGGTCAAAATTCTCCCAATAAGGGGCCCAAAGTGTACACCTTGGGATTTAACGAATCTGGGACCGACGTCTAGCCCGTGGCAGGACTCGAGGCCGCCAAGCGGGCTTTTTCCGTCCGAATTGGCCAAGGCTCGAGGTTGCGGCTATCATACGCGCCCTCCGAAGACTCAAGGCCTGCGATGGCGAACTACAATACGAATGAATTCAAGTCGGGTTTGAAAATCCTGATCGACGGTGATCCTTACGCGATCGTCGAGAACGAGATGGTCAAACCGGGCAAGGGCCAGGCTTTCAACCGCGTTCGGGTGCGCAACCTGAAAACCGGCCGCACCATCGAGCGTACCTGGAAATCTGGAGACACCGTGGAAGCCGCCGATGTCGTCGACACGGACATGCAGTACCTGTATCGGGACGGCGATTTTTTCAATTTCATGGTGCCCGAGACCTTCGAGCAGCTCACCGCCTCCAAGGAAGCGGTCGGCGACGGGGCCCAGTGGCTGAAGGACGGCACGATCTGCGTTGTCACATTGTGGAACGGCGTGCCGCTGCAGGTGACGCCGCCCGCCCATATGGAACTGAAAGTCGTCGAGACCGATCCGGGGGTACGCGGCGATACCGCCACCGGGGGCTCCAAGCCCGCAAAGCTGGAGACCGGCGCGATGGTGCGAGTGCCGCTGTTCATCAACGAGGGCGAGATTTTGCGGATCGATACGCGTACCGGCGAGTACCTGTCGCGAGGCAAGAACTAGGCGTTATCGATGGTGAACGCCATGGCGGCGGCGAGATTCGGCGCCCCCAAGGCGATGGCAACCAGGCGATCGAAGCCGAGAGCGACTCCCGCGCAGTCCGGCAAGCCCGCCGCCAGCGCCGCGAGCAAATGTTCATCGAGCGGCCGTTCCGTCTGGCCACGTGCGTGCCGCAATTGCAAGTCGTTCATGAAGCGTGCGCGCTGTGCGTCTGCGTCGGCCAATTCGTGAAAACCGTTCGCCAATTCGATGCCGTCGAGATATAGCTCGAAGCGCGCGGCAACCGGCGGCAGCCCCGGTTTCTGGCGCGCCAGCGCCGCCTGCGACACCGGGTAATCGATCACGAATGTCGGCCGCTCGCGGCCCAGCCGCGGCCCGACCACGAGGCCCATGAGCAGGTCGAGCTTGGCGTCGCGGTCGAGTTCCGTACGACAATCGATGCCGTGACCTCGGGCAGCCTGGATCAGCTCACGATCGCTCGAGCTGTCCACGTCGATCCCCGCGTGGCGCTGCATCGCCTGCGCGTAAGTGACCCGCTCCGGGGGCTCGAGCCGGCGCTGCGGTGCCAGCAGGTAGCTCAACAGCATCTCGACTTCGTCCATCAGCGCCGCCTCGTCGAACCCGAGCCGATACCATTCGATCAGGGTGAATTCCGGGTTGTGCCAGGCGCCGCGCTCGGCATCGCGAAATACCTTGCAAATCTGGTAAATATCGCCGCTGCCCGCGGCGAGCAGCCGCTTCATGGCGTACTCGGGCGAGGTACAGAGATAGACCGGTGCCGCCATGCCGGCCACTTGCGTGCGCAACGATTCGATGTGCGGGTCGGTAACGGCGGCGGCACTTAGAATCGGCGTTTCCACTTCGAGCACCCGGCGCTTGGCGAAAAACTCCCGCGCCGCCGCCAACATGGCGCCGCGGCGCTGCAGGGCGTTCAAGGTCGCCGACGGCTGCCAACTCATGTGACCACCCCGAGCGGCTGCCCGAGCCGAACCACGCTGCCCGCCCGAACGTGCGCTTGCCAGCGGGCGCGATCGCGCTCGAACAACAGGATAACGGTCGACCCCATGTTGAATCGGCCGAGTTCCGCGCCCTTCTCCAAGGTGGTGGGTGGCGCGGCGATGTGCGTGACCACGCGCCGCGCCGCCGGCGTGATATCGCCGGCCCAAACCGTCGCCATGCTGCCGACGTTGAGGGCCCCAACCAGCACCAAGGCGAATTGGCCGCAGGCCGCGTCGAACAGCGTCAAAACGCGCTCGTTGCGTGCGAACAAGCCCGGGACATGCTGCGCCGTTACGCCGTTGACACTGAACAGTCGGCCGGGAACGTATACGGTCTCGCGCAGCAGGCCGCGTAGCGGCATGTGGATACGGTGATAATTGAACGGCGCCAGATAAATCGTAGCGAAGGAGCCGCCTTCGAAGCGGCTCGCCCACGCTTCAGCGGCGAGCAGTTCGCTCAGCCGATAGTCGCGGCCCTTGGCCTGCAGCAGCCTGTCACGATCGATGCTGCCCGCCTCGCTGATGCGGCCGTCGACGGGACACGCAATGTCGTACGGGCCGGCTGCGATGCTACGTGCGGCGGATTTCAGAGGCCGGGTAAAGAATTCGTTGAAGCTGCCATAGCGGTATGGATCGCTCTCGACGGCTTCCGACATGTCGACCGGATAAGCTCTCAGAAAGCTGCGTATGGTCCAATTCTTGAACCACGCGGTGCGCACGCGCGTGGCCGCGAGAACCAGCCGCGACAGGCCGTGCTGCGGCAACACATATTGAAACCACACGAAAAGCCGGCCGCGAACGCTGCCGCCGGGCTTCACGCGCGCCCAGCCGAAGCGGCGCCGGCCGCCACGATGCGCTGCAGATCGTCGAGCAATGCTGCGACCGTGAAAGGTCCGGTCAGAATGGCATTGAGCCGGCCGTCCGGATTGAGGACGAAGATCGCGCCGGAATGATCGACCGTGTAATTGCCGTCTTCGCTTGGCTGGATGCTGACAGCGACGCCGAGTCTTCTAGCCACCGCCTCGACGCTCGGCTGATCGGCTGCAGTAAGGCCGATGAAGTGCGGATCGAAATACGGCACGTATTTCGCCAGTTGCGCCGGCGTATCGCGCTTTG
>CAYRAC010000531.1:0-3656 GCA_964422045.1 uncultured Steroidobacteraceae bacterium | reverse complement strand
TGTTTCAAGATCGCATCTACGTCGTGTCTCCGAAGGGTGAGATCGTCGATGTCCCGGTCGGCGGTACGCCGCTGGATTTTGCCTATCAGGTGCATACGGATTTGGGTCATCGCACCCGAGGCGCGAAGGTGAATGGCCGCATGGTAGGGCTCGACTATGCGCTCAACAACGGCGAAACCGTCGAGATCATTACCGCCAAGACCGGCCAGCCGTCGCGGGATTGGCTCTCCCCGCAGTCCGGATTTTTGGCGAGCCCGAGGCACCGCAATAAGGTGCGCGCCTGGTTTCGCAAGCAAAACGAGACCGACAACAAGGCCGAGGGCCGTGCCCTCTTCGATCGCGAGATACAACGCTTGGGGATCAACAGTCCGCCAATCCCAGAACTGCTCGGCGAACTGAAGTTGCCGAGCGCCGAAGCCTTGCATGAAGCCCTGGGGCTGGGCGATGTCAGCTCCGCCCAGGTGGCGGGAGCCATTCAGCGGATTCTGCACGCCCGCGAGGCGCGGCCGGAGTACGTTGCCCGCGCGCGCGGCACTGCGCGCGAACCGGATGTCGAGGTTCAGGGCATCGGCGACTTGCTGTCGACCTTTGCGCGCTGTTGCAAGCCGGTACCGCCAGAAGGCATTGTCGGCTACATCACCGTGGGGCGAGGTGTCAGCATTCATTCGCAGTCTTGCGCCAATCTGGCGCGCCTGCAGATCAAAGCACCGGCACGGGTGCTGGCGGTTTCCTGGGGCAAGATGGCGGCGAACGAATTCCCCGTCGACATCGAAGTGCAGGCATTCGATCGGCGCGGACTGGTGCGCGACGTGAGCGCGGCGCTGGCGGACGACAAGATCAGCATCCAGGGCATGAACACCGTGATCGACAAACGCGATAACGTCGCTCACATGCACATCGCGATTTCGATCACCGGGCTGCCGCAGCTTTCGCAGGTGCTGGCGCACATCGCCCAGCTGCCGAACGTCATCAGCGCGAGGAGAAAGCGCTAGAGCGGATTTCGCCGCCGTCCTCACGCCAGCGGGTCATACTCGAGAATCTCGCCGTTGGCGAGCTCGATGCCGCAGAGGGCCAGAAGAAACGCCCAATGACTGACCAGCAAAGTCGTATCCTTGTCCTCGCGGGCGGCCATCAAAACCCGAAATCCGTTCGCGCGCTCTCGGGTCTGTGCCGACGTCTCAGTGCCCTCATGCCACCACTTGGCCGGCAGGTGCTCAAAATCGTGGTGCGGAAACCGGCTTGCGAGCACCGTGGGCGCGCTGCCGATATCGCAGGTGAAGGCAGCTTGCTCGCGCACCTCATGCATGATGGTCACCGGCACCTGATGCCAGTCCAAAATGGGCTGTGCGGTCTGCAGCGCCCGTGTGTACGGCGAGACGATGATGCGCGTCAGCGGCGCGGCCGCGAGCTTCTTGGCGGCAGCAGCCGCCTGCGTGACGCCGAGCGGCGTCAATTCCGGGTCTTCGATGCCCGGATCGATCCGAGTCTCGTTGAAACGCAGATTAAAATAGCTCTGAGCATGTCGCAGCAAGAACATGGCAGCTAGCGATTGATGCTGTCGATCGCCTTCTTATCCACGGCCAATGCAGCCTCGTGGATGGCTTCGGAGAGCGTCGGATGCGCGTGAATAGTGAGCTGGATGTCCTCGGTGCTCGCCGAGTATTCCATGGCAAGCACGGCCTCGCTGATGAGTTCGCCCGCCATGGGCCCGATGACGTGAACGCCTAGAACTTCGTCATCGTCCTTGGCAGACACGATCTTCACGAAACCTTGCGCCGCCTCCATCGCCCGCGCACGCCCGCTGGCCGAAAACGGAAACGTGCCGACTTTATACGGCCGCCCGCTTGCCTTGACTTGTTCCTCGGTTTGTCCGACCCAAGCAATCTCCGGAGCCGTATAAATCACTGAAGGAATGACTCGGTAGTTCACCTCGGCGAAGTGACCGGCGATCAGGTCGGCAACCATGACGCCCTCCTCCTTGCCCTTGTGCGCGAGCATGGGTCCGCGTACCACATCGCCGATTGCCCAGACGTTCGCGACGCCGGTGCGGCACTGTTCATCGACCTGGATAAAGCCGCGTTCATCAAGCTGGACACCCGTGCCCTCCGCAAGCAGATCCTGCGTGAACGGCCGGCGTCCAACCGCGACCACCAGCTTGTCGACCTGCAAGGCATGCTCGCCCTGTGCGTCGGAATAGACCACGTCGACCGCCCCGCCGCCGACTTTCGCGCTCGATACCTTCGCGCCGAGCTTGATATCGAGTCCCTGCTTCTTGAAGTGACGTTGGGCCTCCTTCGCAATTGCACCGTCCACAATCGGCAGGAATTGCGGCATCGCCTCGAGCACCGTGACCTCGCTCCCGAGGCGCCGCCATACGCTGCCGAGCTCGAGGCCGATGACGCCGGCGCCGATGACGCCGAGCCGCGCGGGAACCGAATCGAACTCCAGGGCATTCCATGAATCGACGATGGACTTGCCGTCATGCGGGACGTCTTTGAGCCGCACCGGCACCGAGCCCGACGCCAGTATCACGTGCTTCGCTTCCAGAATCTTTTCCGTGCCGTCGATGCCGGTCACGCGCACCTTGTTCCCGGGCAACAATTGGCCGTGCCCCTGGATCCCGACCACGCCGTTGGCCTTGAACAGCGCCACTATCCCGCCCGTCATGGTCTTGACGATCGCGGCGCGGCGCTTTTGCATCGCGGCGAGATCGAGTTTGAGGTCACCGATCTTGATGCCGTGAACTGCAAACTCGTCCTTGGCGCGTTGGAACAGCTCGGAGGATTCGAGCAACGCCTTGGACGGGATGCAACCCGCATTCAGGCACGTGCCGCCGAAGGAATAACTGCCGTCGAAATTCTTCCACTCATCGATACAGGCGACCTTGAGCTTGTTCTGACCCGCTCGGATCGCGGCCGGGTATCCGGCAGGACCCGCGCCGATCACGATCACATCGTAGGCATCGCTCATACGCCGAGCACCATGCGCGCCGGATCCTCGAGGCACTGCTTGACCGTCACCAGGAACTGCACGGCCTCGCGGCCGTCGATGATCCGATGATCGTAGGTCAGCGCTATGTACATCATCGGGCGAACGACGACTTGGCCGTCGATCACCACGGGGCGGTCTTGAATTTTATGCATGCCGAGTATCGCGCTCTGCGGCGCATTGACGATGGGCGTCGAGAGCAGCGAGCCGAACACTCCGCCGTTGGTAATGGTGAACGTGCCGCCCGTGAGCTCGTCCATCGTGATGCTGCCGGCGCGCGCGCGCGCGGCGAAATTGGCGATCGACTTTTCGATGTCGGCAAAGCTCTGCAGATCCGCATCGCGCAATATCGGTACGATCAAGCCGCGCTCGGTGGACACCGCAACACCGATGTCGAAGTACTCGTGATAGACGATGTCGTTGCCTTCGACCGAGGCGTTGACCGCCGGAAATTTCTTGAGCGCTGCCACGCAGGCCTTGGTGAAGAACGACATGAATCCGAGCTTCACTGCGTTCTGTTTTTCGAATGAATCCTTGTAGCGCGCACGCAGTTCATTGACGGCCTTCAAATCCACTTCGTTGAATGAGGTCAGCAGCGCTTGGGTGGCCTGCGCCTGCACCATGCGCTCGGCGATGCGAGCGCGCAGCCGCGTCATCGGCACGCGCTG
>CAYRAC010000530.1:0-3664 GCA_964422045.1 uncultured Steroidobacteraceae bacterium | reverse complement strand
CCGAGTTCTACCTTACTGAAAACAACAACGTCGGGGGATTATGCGTCACGTAATGGTATTGAATGCGAAAGGCGGCTGCGGCAAGAGCACTCTGGCGACTAATCTCGCCGTTTTTTTTGCCCGCGACGGACATCAGGTGTGCATCGCGGACTACGATCCGCAACGCTCCAGCCTCGACTGGCTGGCACAACGCCCGGCCGATTTGCCGGCGATCAGCGGTGTTGCCGCGTACGAAGAGGGTCTGCGCAGCGTCGCACGCAACACGGAAATCCTGGTGATCGATGCGCCGGCCCGTGTCCACGGCACCGAGCTCAACGAGCTGGTGCGCCGGGCTGAGACCATCATCGTTCCGGTGCTGCCTTCCAGCATCGACATGAAGGCCTGCGGGCACTTCATGGCGGAATTGCGCGAGCTTGGCAAGGTGTCGCGCAAGCAGGCCCGGTTGGCGGTCGTCGCCAACCGCGTGCGCGAATACACCTTGATTTACGAAGAACTCGACGAGTATCTGAAGAAGCTCAAAATACCTTACTTGGGCAGCTTGCGTGAGGCGCAGAATTACGTGCGCGCCTACGCGCGCGGCATGGGCGTACTCGAATTGCCGGAATATCTGGCTTGGCCGGACTGGAAGCAGTGGGAGCCCATCGGCGAATGGTTGGACAGCAAGCGTAGCCAGCCAGCAGGCTAAGCTCTGCGCGTCATCCTGACTCAATCCGATCGCAGCTTCAACCTTGCAGCGGATCAGTCGCTGCTCGACGCGGCGCTCGGCGCTTCGCTGAATTTGCCGCACAGCTGCAAGAGCGGCAATTGCGGCGCGTGCCGCGCCCGCCTGCTGCAGGGAGCTGTCTACTATCCCAACGGTCCGCCGTTGGGGTTGTCCGATGCCGAGATCGCCGACGGCTACGTGCTCATGTGTCAGGCCCGGGCGCGCGGCGACGTGTCGCTCGAGATTCTCGAGATGGCGACTCCCGAGCAAATCCTGATCAAGCGGCTGCCCGCGCGAATCGAGCGCGCGCGGCCGTTGTCGCACGATGTCATGGGCCTGTATCTCAAGCTTCCCGCCGCCGAGGATTTCCACTTCGAGGCAGGCCAATACATCGATGTCATGCTGCCCGGCGGCCGGCGCCGCAGTTTTTCGATTGCCTCGCCGCCGCACGACGCCCGACCGCTCGAGCTGCATGTGCGTCGGGTTGCCGGCGGAGAATTCTCGGCGCCGCTGTTCGATGCCAACATGGACAGCACGCTCCTGACCATCGAAGGACCTCTCGGTCAATTCACGTACCGCGCGGCTGCAGCGCCGATGTTGCTGATCGGCGGCGGCACTGGACTTGCGCCGCTGCTCAGCATTCTGCGGCACGTGATCGAGACCGGGCTCGAGCGCGACATGCAGCTTTATTGGGGAGTGCGCAGCGAGCGGGACCTTTACGCGCATGCCTTGCTCGAAGCGCTCGCGCGGCGCACGGCGCGGCTTCATTACGTGCCGGTGCTCTCCGAACCCTCGCCCGAATGGAGTGGCGCCCGCGGCTTGGTCCATGAGGCGGCGCTCTGCGACATCCACGATCTCGACCATTACGATGTATACGCCGCGGGGCCGCCGGCGATGATCAGCGTGGTGCGCAGCGAATTCGGCCGGCGCGGGGTGGCGCCGAGCCGCTTGTTTTTCGATTCTTTCGATTACGCCCCGGACACGCTCGAGCGCCAGCGGATGAGCGCCGCGACCAAATCGTGATCTTCGGCCGACTCAGCCTGTAATAGCGGTGCCGACAAGCCTCGCTCCCGCAGACCGGCTGCAATGCGCTCGCCGGGCACCAACCAGTGCGCCTGTTCGAATTGTTCGCGCAGCGCGGGAGGTGCCAGCCCGAGGAGGCTGCTGCCGATCTCCAAGCTGGTCGCGGTGATCACTTGCACGGCTCCGTCCGTAAAGCGATTCAGCAGAACTGCAAGCGCGGCGTGGTCAGGCGTCGCCTGCACGCGGTGGTAGACATCGGCGGTGGACACCTGCGCGCCGCGCTGCATGAGTTCCTGCTCGAGCAACGGCCGGCCGCCGCTGCCCTTGATGATGAGGATGCGTCGGCCCGCCGCATGCTCGAGCCGCGGATGCTTGAGCAAACTCTCCGAATCGAATCCTGCCTGCGGCTGCACCGCCACGCGGTAACCGCCTTGATCGAGCGCGCGCGCCGTCGCGGGACCTATCGCGGCAAGCGTCAAATCGCGCTTCTGATCGAGCAGCGGCGCGCCGAATCGGACGGCGTTGCTGCTGGTAAATACAATGAGGTCGAATTCCTCGAGAGCGCCGAGTCTTGCCGCGATGTCGCGCCGATTGCCGCATGCTTTGATTTCAACGGCCGGCAGGCGCAGCGTGGTCGCGCCTTGCATCTCGAGCAGCCGGCACAGCGGCATCGCCTGGTGCTCGGGGCGGGTGACGAGGACGCCGACGCCGTGCAATGCGGACATGTTCAGCAGGCGCGCAACCGCTCGAGCAGTCTGTCCGCACCGGCGGCGAGGATGCGCTCTGCCAACGCGTGGCCGAGCGCGGTCGGCTCATCGGCGCTGCCCGTCATCGTGTCGCGCAGCAGTCTCGAGCCATCCGGTTCCGCTACCAAGCCCTCGAGCGTCAGTCGCTTTCCCTCGAGCTCTGCATGCGCCGCAATCGGCGATTGACAGCTGCCGCCCAGGCGCTGCGCGAAGGCGCGCTCCGCGTCCACGGCAGTTCGCGTGTCGCGATGATTGAGCACGGACAGCAGATGCAGGGAGCGCAAGTCCCCGCTGCGGCATTCGATGCCGATCACACCCTGCGCGACCGCCGGCAGCGACACGCGCGGCTCGAGGCGTGCGGTAATTCGGTACTCCAAGCCGAGCCGAATCAGGCCGGCGCACGCGAGCACTATGGCGTCGAGTTCGCCGGCATCGAGCCGTCGCAGCCGCGTGTCGACATTCCCACGCAGCGCTTCGATCTTCAAGTCGGGCCGAGCCGCCAATAATTGCGCTTGGCGGCGCAGGCTCGAAGTACCGACACGCGCACCGCGCGGCAATCCATCGAGTGAGGCTGACGCCGACGTCAGCAATGCATCCCGGGCATCGGCGCGCTCGAGTACCGCTGCGATGCTGAGCCCCGGCGCGAGTTCACCCGGCAGGTCCTTCATGGAATGCACGGCAATATCCGCGCGCCGCTCCTCAAGAGCGATTTCGAGTTCCTTGATGAACAAACCCTTGCCGCCGATCGCCGCCAAGCTGCGGTCTTGAATTCGATCGCCCTGGGTCACGATGGGCACGAGTTCAACGGCAACACCCGCATGCGCGCGGCGCAGCAACTGTGCGACATGCTCGGCCTGCCACAGAGCGAGCTGACTCTTGCGTGTGGCGATGCGCAGCGGCGCAGCCGGCGGCGCGTTCATGCCGGCTTGGGATCTCTGGGGAACAGTGCGGACTTGAGCCTGTAGATGGCCGAAATATCCTCGTCGCCGAAACCCTGGGCAATGAGCTCTGCGTATTGCGCCAGAGTGGACTCGACCACGGGCAGTTGCGCGCCGTGGCGCGCCGCCATCTCGTGGCAAATCCGCAAGTCCTTGGCATGCAAGCGCACGCGAAAACCGGCAGGATAATTGTTGTGCGCCATGAAGGGCGCGCGATTCACGAAGTACCAACTCGAGCCCGCGCCCTTGCCCAG
>CAYRAC010000529.1:3177-3668 GCA_964422045.1 uncultured Steroidobacteraceae bacterium | reverse complement strand
GACCGCATCCGGGACCACGGCCTGCACCAGAGGATGCGCGGCGAGCTGCGTCGCCTCGGCGCTTGTCACGGTTGCGGCCACCGCATTGATCATGTTGAAGGCGTGAACCTTGCGTGCTTGCGCGCGCTCGAGCTCCGCGAGGAGCGGGGCACGCGACAGGGCGAGCGCCGCCGTGCGCGCGGCACGCAAATCGCGCGTGGCGGGGACGGCTTCCACTTGGTCGCGCAAGATGATGATCACGTCCGCATCGCTCGAGGCGGCACCGGGCAGCGCATCGGCGGCCAAAGCGGATAAGGCAAGCAATGCCGCCAAAATCGCAACACCCCTGGAGCTTTCCATGCATCCCCTCACTTTTTTTAATCGCGGATGATCGCGACTTTGCGTTGCTTATACCGTGATCGATCACGGAAAAGAAGGCGTTTCGATTATTTTATGGCGCGGCGTGCTTCAGAACCGCCGCACTGCGTTCATCGTTCTCGATCGTTTTGAAG
>CAYRAC010000529.1:0-3167 GCA_964422045.1 uncultured Steroidobacteraceae bacterium | reverse complement strand
TGCTCGCGGGCGCGCTCAACTTCGCGATCTCGAAGGATCGAGTGTACTTGAGGGTCCGTCCCACGAGTTCCGTCTTGCTGTGATAGGACGCAAAATCGCCGACGACATCGACCGCGGCGGGAAGCTGATCGACGCTGTATCCCGCCGGCAGCGCGATCTCGAAAACATCGGTATCGCGCTCGGGCTCCTCGAATTCGATCGGATAGTGTCGCGACTCCTTCGCGTCCAAAAATCCTTGTGCCTTGCTGCCGATCACCCGCGGCCGCACGAGCAACAGCTCGCCTTGCGCGCGCGCGTAATGATCGGCCTCGATCGAATACTGCCATTGGAACGGTTTGTCGGTGGCGCGCAGATTCGAAATGCTGGCCTTGGTGATCTGGAATGACGGCAGCGACGCCGCGAGCACGGCTTCGAGCGGCTTGATCTGGTCGGTGTCGACCTTGGCGCTGCGCAAAAGATAGCGCTGCGCCGCCGCCTGCTGCCCAACACGCGCTTCGTGAACTTCTCCCCGCAGCGTTCCCGCATCATCCAAGGTCAGGGTCGCCGTGCGCGCGATGCCATTGCTCGCCGGCGCCAGCACGGGGAGTTCGAGCAACTCGCCGCCGTCCGGAGTCACCAGCAGGCCATAGTTGCCTTGCAGCGCGCCCGACAAACTGCCGAACGGCGTCAAGGCGTCGGTCGGATCGAAAAAGAGCAGCTTGCCCAGCTTCGGATGCTCTAGAACCGCCTCGAGGCGCGGATCATCGAGATCCGCGGGCAGTGCGACGGCAAGCACGGCGTGATTGAAGTAGGTATTCGGCGGCGTCCGCGGCGTCACGGCGCCGCGTTGCGTATTGATGAGAACGTAATAGGAGGGGATGCCGAGCTCGGCGAGCATGCCGCTCAGCAAGGTCACCTTGTCTTTGCAATCCCCGAATCGATGGGTGAACACTTCCGCCGCGCTATGCGGTTGGTAGCCGCCGATCCCAAGCTCGATACCGACATAGCGAATATCGTCCTGCGCGAACACGGCCAACGCCTGCATCTTCGCCGGCAGTGCGGACGATGACGCAGTCAACTCGGCGACTTTCTGTTTCAACTCGGGCGAGGCGGTGCGTCGACCCGCTGCGAGGCCCGTGAACCAGATGCCGAGATCGCTCCAGCTTTGCACGCTCTGCCCATGTCCCGGCGGCGGAATCAACGCGACGAACATTCGCCCGGCGACCCCGGCGAGCGGAGGCATGCGCGGTTCCGTAGGCAGCGCAGCCACATCGGTCAGCGTCCACTGCCATTGATTCGGCCCGGACACGGTGGGCGCGAGTTCCTCGTGGTTGAGCCACGTCGCCCGGTAGCTCCAGCCGTTCGGGAGCTGCAGATGGTAGTGAGTTTCGCGCACCGGAATGACGTCCTGGAAATTCCACGCTTCCTCGAGGACGTAGGGCGTGTTTTCCTCCTGCACCTCGTAACCGACGAGGTTGCCCGGTAACGCCGCGGGAATCTGCAGCAACAAGAGATGAATATCGGTGACCAGAATGCCGTTGAGCCCATCGACCGCCGTCTCGACGGCATCGTGCTTGTTGACCTCGTAGTCCTTCCCGGCGGCCGGAATACTCCAGGCATGAAGATCGGTCACGTGGGTCTTGCCATCGATGACAAACCCGAGCTTGCCGCGCACCGCACCGTCGGGCCTTAAGATCTGGTATGCCCTGCGCTCCACGCGCCGGATCTTGCCGCTCGGCTCGACGGTGACGGATATATCGGCATACACCAGCGCCGCATTGGTTTTGTCCGTGTGCGCGGGCAGCGGCGCGGTTACGAGCGCGTGCATCCACGCGGGGGCGCTCGCCGCGTGCACGGCGTAGGGGGCCATCAGGCAGGCGAGGGCGAGATGTCGAATGGCGCGGCCGCCCTTCATGGCAGCGCCGCGGTGGCCGCGGGGCCCAACAGCACGGTCTGTTCGGTATCCGCAGTGCGCACCGACTCGAAGAAATCTTGCAGCAGTCCGTAATTCGCCGCCGGGACGATCAACGACGATACCGTGATCACGCGCGTCAGATGCAATACCGTACCCGAGTTCTGCGCCGAGAATTCGTAGTTGGCGACGGTGATGTTCGCTCGAAAGGGCTTCGGCATGCTCTCGACTTCAAAGCCCGGCGGCAACTCGATCGAGATGTCGTCTGCGACCCGCTGCGGGTAATGGAAATACACGGGATGGATGCGGGTCGCGTGCTGGAACGCATGCCGGCTGCCCCCGGCAAACAGTCCCGAGGGCACGAGCGTCCGGCGCCCGGCGACGGTCGCCCAGCCGGGAACCTGCACGTCGAACTCAGCCACCAACGTCGAATTGGCGCCCGTCCAGTCCGGCGTATTGCTGAGAGTCGCCTGGCAGCCGCTGCCGATGTCGCCTTTAACTGCGCCTTCCAGAAAGCGCGTGCGGGCGGTGTCGTCCTCGTTGCGCAACTCCAGGCGCCGCGAGAGGGCCTGCAATCCATTGAACGTGAGGCTCACTTTGCCCTCGAGCGAACCATCGGGCGCCAGTCGCAGGCTGGCCCGTCGTTCGATGCTCGAGTCAGCGGCGCTTGGCAGCGGGGTCTCGATCCACGAGCCGCCGTTCGCATCGAGCCGCAGCCCAGCCACGGCGGTCATGCCCCACGGCAGCGCACCGAACGGCGCAAACGGCGTGCCGGGATCGAGAAATTTCTGCTGGCCATTGAGCTTGACCACCGCCATCGCGGAGTTGAGCTGCGACGGGTTCTCCATTTTGGCATTGAAAAAATACCGGGTTCGCGTCGCGACCAGCACCGGATCCGCCTCGAATCCGGCGGCGCGCGCGAGCGCCACGAACAACCAGTTAATCTGGTGCCGATTGCCATAGCCGTTCTTCCACACGTCGGCCACATCGTGATTGTCCTTCGAGCCTTCGCGCTCGACTTCCTGGGCGCTCCTGGCCCGTTCGGCCGATAGATTGCGGATTTGCTGACAGCGCGCATAGAGCTTGCGCAACTTGTCTTCCGCGGAGTCCTCGGGCGAGACGGTCTTGGCGACGGCATCCTGCATCGCGCGACGCATGTCCATGAATCGATCGATGGTGCGATACATCGTCTTCGCATGGCGCTGCCAAAAGGCGGCGGAATCTTTGTCGATTTGCGAATCGTTGAGGTAGACGAAGTCGACCCGCATCTGCAGCT
>CAYRAC010000528.1:0-3675 GCA_964422045.1 uncultured Steroidobacteraceae bacterium | reverse complement strand
ACGAACAGCTCGCCGTCGCCCCGCAGGCGAAAATCCATGCGCGCGTAGCCCGTCAGATGCAACGCGCGGAAAATGCGCTTCGACAATTGTTCGAGCCGCGTCACGGTGCCGTCGGGCAGTGTTTGCGCCGCAGCGGTGGTGATGCCGTAGCGCTGCTGATAGCCGCGGTCCCATTTCACTTTGCGCGTCGCGATCGCCGGCAGGTTCTCCGGCAGCGATCCGAAACTCATCTCCCACACGGGCAGCACCCGCAGCCGGTCGTTGCCGAGCACGCCCACATAGAGTTCGCGGCCCTCGATGTACTCTTCGACCAGCGCGTCGGAGTGGGTCTGTTCGTGGATGAAGGCAATTCTTTCGGTCAATTGCTTCTGATCCGAGACCACGGAGGCGTGCGCGATCCCGAGCGAGGCATCGTCGGTCGATGATTTGACGAACAAGGGGAAGCGCAGCTTCTTCGGAATCCGCGGCTTTCTACCGCGCGCGAATACCATGAACTGCGGAGTCGGCACCCGATGGTAGGACAGCAATTGCTTCGACAGCACTTTGTCGCGCGACAGCAGCATGCCGCGCGGATTGCAGCCGGTGTAGGGTTGATGCATGAGTTCGAGAAACGCGACCACGTGCTGGTCGTACGTGACGATGCCGTCGAACTCTTCCAGCAAATTAAAGACGATGTCGGGCTTCCAATCGAGAATCGCACGCCGCAACTCGGACAGGCTGTCGCTAAGCCCCAAGGGCCGCACTTCGTGACCCTCTGCCTTCAAATGCGAGATAACGTCGTATTCGGTGCGCCATTCGTCGATTTCCTTCTCGGTCGAGCCCTTCAGAGAATCCGGGGGCACGAGCGTCGCGTGCACCAGCACCAAGGCGCGCATTTTTTTCACAGCGACACCCGCGGCAATTGCCGCTCTTCGTAGGACTCGGCGAGGCGCGCGGTCACCCACAACAACTGAGATTTGAGCTCGCGGCGCGGGCCGCGCAGGTACAAGCTCAACCGTTCGCAACGCTCGATCATCAGCCTGAGCACCTGGTGGACCAGGTATTCGCTGAAGGCGCCAGAGCGCAGCAGCCGCTGGCGCAAGGGGTTGCGCAATTCGCGCAGCACGCTCGCCGCTTTGATGCGCGCGCGGCCGCGCGGCGCCGCCGTGAACACCTTGAGGAGCAATTCGTCTGCGCTGGAGCGGCGCGGCATGCGATAGCGCGCGAGCTTTTGCTCGTAGTGTTCGCGCAGGGTGCGCGTTTCACGCGTGACCTCCTCGATCGTGGCGCGGTTCGACACCGGCGGCTTGCGCCGCCCAATCTCATCCGCCAGCCCATCGATGTACTCAAGCTTTGCAAAAGCAGGCCAGCCGAGATATTCGCGGCGCCACGCGGAATGCGGTTTGAGCCACACCGCGAAGGTCTCGGCAAAATCTTCGGTCGGGTGCGCCTGCGCGTACCACGCCCCCAAATGCTGCACGAAACGGCGGCTCCCGGGCCGCGGACGGTAAGTGTCGGGATACGGCAGCGAGGCGGGCCCAAATACCGCACGCCAGCCGCCGCGGCGCCGCAAGCGGTAGGCGGAATCGATTGCATGGCCTGCTTCGTGCCGCAGTATGCGCATCAGCCAGTTGCGGTTGCCGCCCTCGACTTCGCGCATGAAGCGCCGCTCCAAGCGCATCAAGCGGCGGTGCGCGAGAAAGAACGGAATGGCGATGCCGGGTATGCCATCGGGCGAGAACCACTCTTGCGCGAGCCAGCAGTGCGGCCGAAATCCTAGGCCACGCAGCTCGAGTTCGCGATACAGGCGAAATATGGCAACTTCCAACTCAGTGCCTTCAATAGTGAGACGCAGGTCACAGAATCGAAAATTGAGCAATTGCTCGTCGGGCAGTTTCTCCCACGCGCGGTGGCGCTTCTGCGACCGCGAAGTGGTGGCAGCCTGCTTACGGATAGGCATCATAGTGTGTGATACTAATACTGGTAACTCGTAGATTTTACAATCCGAATGCGACCCGGACGGAGAGCGTTCATTAAACGCTATAGCTAATTTGACTGAAGTTATTGCCGCCGGCGCATTGCGTCCTTTGAGCACGGTTACGATTGATACCGTGACCTCGTTGGACGGCGTTCTGGCGCTCAAGCCCTGCTACGAGACGCTGCAGCAAAAGATCGACAACCCGCTGCCGTTTGCCCTGCACGAGTGGCATGTCACCTGGTGCCGGCATTTCCTGAATGCCAATCCGCGGATTCAGGATGAGCTGTTGTTCTACGTGTTGCGCGACCCGGCCGGCGCCTGCGTCGCCATCATTCCCTTCGTCGTCAGCCGGCGCCGCATCGGCCCGATCAAGGTTGTCTCGGTCAATTTGATCGGCAGCGACCCCGCCGTCACCGAGATTCGCGCGCCCATGGTCGCGCCGGGCTACGAGCGCTTGGCGGCGCACGCGGTGCAACAGCATCTGACCAAGGCGATTAATTGGGATTGGATTCACTGGACCGGGATCAGCGCGCCGTTCGCCGAAGCGTTGGCCGTCAATGGCAGAATGCAATGGCAGCCGCCGCAAGAGGATTTCGTTCTCGATTTGGCGCCGAGCTGGGAGGAGTTCCGCGGGCGCCTCAAGCGCAACATCCGCGAGTCGTTGCGTCATTGCTATAACTCGCTGAAGCGCGACAACCATGAATTCGAATTCTGCGTGGTCAAAGAAGCGTCGCAGATGCGCAGCGCGCTCGACCGATTTTTCGAATTGCATGCCATGCGGGCCGATTTGAAGACGGCGGCGATCCATCCGAATCGCTTCGTAAATCAGGCTTCCCGGGATTTCCTGTACGACATTTGCGTGCGCTTGTGCGCCCAGGACGCAGTGCGCATATTCCAACTGAAGGTCGGTCCGGAAGTGGTGGCGGCACGGGTCGGCTTCATCGCCCGCGACGGCCTCTACCTGTACTATTCCGGATACGACCCCGCATGGTGGCGCTACAGCGTCATGACGACCACGGTCGCGGAAGCCATCAAATACGCCATCGGCCTGGGTCTCAAGACCGTCAATCTCTCACCCAACAGAGAGGTCTCAAAAACCCGTTGGGGGCCGCGGCAAGTCGACTACATTGCCGCTTACGAACTCGGCGCGCGCCTGCGTTCGCGCTTGGCGCGCCAGGCCTACGTCAGGTTTCAAGGGGGTGAAGGTCTGCCATCGTGGTTTCTGCAGCATCTGATTCCGGTGCGTCGCAACTGGCAGTAACCCTGCGGCCATCGAGGCCCGCGAAGTCGAACAGCGCCGGGTCCGCGAGCTGCGAGCCGGCGACGTTACAAATGCTGGAAAATATCGACTCGATCCGGCCGGGGAATTTCTGCTGCCATTCGCGCAGCAGGTTCTTCACGGCGAGCCGCTGCAGTTGCGGCTGCGAGCCGCACAGCGTGCAGGGAATGATCGGAAATTGGGCGTGCGCGGCGTAGCGCGCAATCGACGCCTCGCTGACGTAGGCGAGCGGCCGTATCACAATGTGGCGGCGATCATCGCTCAGCAGTTTCGGCGGCATCGCCTTCATGCGCCCGCCGAAGAACATGTTCAAGAAAAGCGTCTCGACGATGTCATCGCGATGATGGCCGAGCGCGATCTTCGTAATACCGTTCTGCGCGGCATAGCGGTACAGGGCGCCGCGGCGCAGTCGCGAGCAGAGGCCGCACATGGTTTTGCC
>CAYRAC010000527.1:0-3679 GCA_964422045.1 uncultured Steroidobacteraceae bacterium | reverse complement strand
ATGCGCCGCTTCTCGCGCCACACCTGGTCGTGCTGCTGGCAAATCCGGTACATCGCCTGCGCCTGATCCTTGCGCAGCCCGCTGAAGGTCCATACGCGATTGACCTCCGATCCGATGTTGAGGTCGGCGCTGTTCTGGGCGACCAAGGTCAGATCGGCCGCGAGAATGCCCGCGCTGATGCGGGTTTCTTTGAGGTCCTGCCAGCGAATGTCCGCCGACTCGTAGCCGCCGAGCAATCGGCGATTGAGAGAAATGAAGCGGCCGCTGGTTGCGGCGATGCAGGCGCGCCGGTGCGTCAGCGCGTACAGGCGGTGCTGCACGGCCCAGGCCTCCAAGGTCTCGCCGGCAGTGAGCAGGCCGCGCAAGGTGGTCAGCGCCGAAGCGAGGCCCGGCTCGGAAGAGTTGCTCATGCCGGGATCGGCCATCAGGCTTTCTCTTGCAAATGCGCTTCCAGAAACCACAGGTACTTGTCGAGGTCGCGGGAAATTCCCGTGAATAGATCCGCGGTGTCCGCATCGCCCAGTTTGTCCGTGTCCTCGATGGCCGTGCGTACGGCTTTGCCGAACACCGACAATTGGGTCGACAAATAGAACAGATGGTCTTTGCCGGCTGTGATGGAGAGCGGATAGTTCTTCAATTTGCTGCGCTTGGCGGCCACCGCCACCGTGCCCTCGGCCGTACCGCCCAGGCTCGTCACGCGTTCGGCGATTTCGTCAATTTGTTCCAACGTCAAATCGGAGATCTTATCGAACAGCTCGTGCAGGGCGATGAAGTTGGGACCTTTTACGTTCCAATGCGCCTGTTTGACCTGGCTTTGCAAATCGATCGCATCTGCGAGTCGATCGTTGAGTATGGCGATCACATTGCGGCGGGTCTTTTCCGAAAGATCGATCTTCGTCTTGTACATCGGCTCTCCTACAAAATGGAATTTACCTTGGGCGGCTATTTTGCACTGCTTAGTCGTGAATCCCAAGGAAGAAGGTGATGTCGGGTGCCGTGTTCACGGCAACATCCTCGGCGAATCCCATTTGCATGCGCCACCGGCCGGAGAGGCGCCGCACGGCGCCGACCGTCAACTGCAGGCTGGGGCCGAGAAAGCGTAGATCGCTGCCCGCCACGCGCGCCGACTGGCCATCGAGTTGCGCGCGCAGCGACCATGTCGCTCCGAGCGCGCGGCTGGCCGCAAGCCTCGCGAATTCCGAGCTGCGGTGCGCCTTTCCGGCAAAAAGTTCATCGCCGAACGGCTGCGCGCCGCCGAGCTCGGCCGCGAACTGCCACTTTGGCCAACGCAGGGCGGCATGGGCCCACAGCGCGCTGTCCCAGGCGCCGTCGCTGGTGAGATCGGCCACGGATCCGGTGGGGGCCTTGAGGCCTCCCCATACCGATACGGTCCGGCGCTCATCGTCGACGGCGTACCAGCCCAGGTCGGCCGCGAGGTCGCCGATGCTCGATTGCGGGTGATCGAGGTCGATCTTGCCCACGCCCGCGTAGAAGTAATCGATCTGGCGCTTGGGGTAGAAGGGACGGTTGCCGCGGGGAAAGCCGAAGACCTCATGCCAGGTATCAATGACCGAATCCAGCACGCCGCCGCTATCGTGGACGAGCGGCACGCTGAAACGATAGCGCCAACCCGGCGCCAGAGCACTCTCGTAGGCAAGATCGAGTGCGAGGCTTTCGCCGTCGACGAACAGGCTCTCGTGCGCGTTGCTTTCGACGTTGAGCGTATTGCTGAGCAGCAGTGTTGCCGACAGGGCCGCATCGGCATCCTGCCGCGCGTCGCTCGGCAACGGCAGGTAGAAGCCGCGTAGCAGGGGATTCTGGTCGCGGGTCGCGAAAAATTCCTCGGCCAGCGCACCGGGAGCGCTTGCGCAGAACGCCGCCAGCACGGCGGCCGGGCAATACGACCGCCGCACGCCCGTTAGATCTCGGTGCGCCGCATGCGCAGTTGAATGGCGCCGATGATCAAGGCTGCGCCCACCGCAACGCCGAGCCAGGTTTGCGGGCTTGCAAAGAAATCGGCCGCGTTGAGCAGGCTCCACAGGCTCTGCGGCGTGCGAATGGTGTCATTGTCGACGACGCTGGTCACCCACACACCTTCGCCCGGATTGATGTGGAATGCCAGCGGAACCCATCCGACCATGCGCTCCCAGAGCAGCTGCGCTGTCACGTGCGTTCCCACGAACCATCGTTCTGCAATGAGCAGGGCGATGGGCGGCAATATGGACCAGAGCATCACGGCGCGTTTCGCCCAGGCAGACACGATCAACAAGTATCCGGCAATCGGCAGGTACCAGATGGCGGTGGTCACGATCAGGTAGATCCACAACGCCTGCAGTTGCACCCACAGATCGAGGTGCCAGACGCCGGCGCCGATGGTCGAGCCCGCTCGAACCGAAACAATGAAGGCCATGATCAGCGTCGTGGCATCGGCCGCCGCAAAATAGACCAGGGGAATGACGAGCAAGGCGGTGCCCAATTTGGACAGGACGGTCAGCGTGTCCGAGATCGGCAAGGATTTCCAGAACAGCACGCTCCGGTCCCTGCGATCGGCATACAGGCAGTCCAACAGGTACCAGGTGGCGTAGATTGACATGACGACAAAAAATGTGCCGCCGACGGTCACCATGAACAACTGTCCGAAGGCGTGCACGGGCAGCGGCCCCGGCAAGTTGATATTCACCTTGCCGAACAACGCGGCGAGCACCAGCAGCGCGCCGATCACCGCAGGGATGATCCAGATCGCGCGGTTCTCCCAGAATTCGCGGCGCACCAGCCAGATGGTGGTATTCATTGCACACCTCCCGACAGTTTGGCGACAAATAGGTCCGAAATGCTGGGTGTGTGCACGTCGCCGAGTTCGGCGAGCTTCCCGAGATCCGGATGCTCGTAGTAGAGCACGACCTTTCCGAGCATGCGGCGCTCGTAGAACGGCCCTGCGGCGCGCGCTGCATCGCTCTTGTCGGCGGCCACGGCAACCGCGGCGTAACGCGTCGCGATATCGTCGAGCGATGAATCGAGCACGATGCGGCCTTTGTCGATGAACAGCACATCGGTCAACAGATTCTCGATTTCCTCGACCTGGTGCGTGGTGATGAGTATGGTCCGCGTCTCGTCCATATAATCGTTGACCAGTGCATCGTAGAAAGCGCGCCGCGCGAGAATATCGAGGCCGAGCGTCGGTTCGTCGAGCACCAATAATTTGGCGTCTATGGCCATGGTCAGAGCCAGATGCACCTGAGTCTTCATGCCCTTGGACAGCTCGCGCATGCGGCGCTCGCCGGTGATCTGGGTCTTGGCGAGCAATGCCGCCGCACGCTCGCGGCGAAATCGAGGGTGCACGCCGGCGACGAAGTCGATTGCGTCGTTGACCTTGAGCCATGCCGGCAGCACCGCGACATCGGCGATGAAGCAGGCCTCGTCCATGAGCTTGGTACGCTCGCGAAATGGTTCCCGGCCCAAAACCTTGAGCTGCCCTTCGTAGGAGGTGAGCCCCAGGATGGCGCGCAAAGCGCTGGTCTTGCCGGCACCGTTCGGGCCGATGAGTCCGACGATGCGGCCCGCCTGCACGGAGAAGTTCGCATGATCGAGCGCGACGTGCGCGCCGTATTTTTTTGTAAGGTCGGAGGCTTCGATGAGCGCAGACATGGTGATTCTCATTCTTCCGTAGGCAAGCCGCCGC
>CAYRAC010000526.1:0-3691 GCA_964422045.1 uncultured Steroidobacteraceae bacterium | reverse complement strand
TCCGGTGAAGATTTGACGCGTGCGGTGCTGCTGCAGGTGATTTCCGAGCAGGAACAGTTCGGTACGCCCGTTTTGAGCACGGAGTTGCTCGAATCGATCATCCGATTCTATGGCAACCCGGTCCAGGAAATGTTGACCCGCTATATGGAACAGAGCATCGGCTCGTTCGCTCGTCAGCAACAGACCATGCGTGCGGAAATGGCCAAAGTGCTGGAAGGTCCGATGGCCCCCATGACGGAATTCGCCCGCCAAAACATGGAACAGTGGTCGAAGATTCAAGCCTCCATGCTGGCCGCGTTTGCGCCATCGAAGCCGCCCGCGGCGGCCGCCGATGACACGCCGCCCGAACAACCCAAGAAAAGTGATTAACGGAGCACCGCTTCAAGCGCTGATGATCTCTATGCAAATCAAAGACAAAACCATCGTCATTACCGGCGCCGCGCGCGGCATCGGTCGCGCGCTCGCCGTGCGCTTCGCGAGCCAGGGAGCGCATATCGCCCTGTTGGACCTCAACGCCGCTGATCTGGAGCCGGCGGCCGCGCTGTGCCGCGCGCACGGCGTGCGTGCGGTCACCTATGCGGTCGATGTGGCCTCAGAGCTGCAAGTATCAGCCGCATTCGATCATGTAGTTCGCGACTTCGGTGCGCTCGATGTGATCATCAATAACGCGGGCATCGTCAAAGACGCGCTGCTCATCAAAGTGAAGGACGGTGAAATCGTCAGTAAGATGAGCCTGCAGCAATGGCAGGCGGTCATCGATGTAAATCTCACCGGAGTATTCCTGTGCGCCAGGGAAGCGGCCGAACGCATGATCAAGCTCGCCAAAGGCGGCGTGATCGTGAATATCTCGAGCATCTCGCGCCAAGGGAACATCGGTCAGACCAACTACTCGGCCGCCAAGTCGGGCGTGGCCTCGATGACCGTCGTCTGGGCCAAGGAGCTGGCGCGCTACGGAATTCGCGTCGGCTGCGTGGCGCCGGGATTCACACGAACGGAAATTCTGGCGTCGATGAAACCCGAAGTGCTGGAGAAGGTCATCGCACCGGTTCCCTTGAAGAGACTCGGCGAGCCGGATGAGATTGCGCAGGCAGCGCAGTTCATCATCGAGAACGATTTTTTCACCGGCCGATGTCTAGACCTGGACGGCGGTCTGCGCCTGTAGCCGCTGCGGGTTGACTGCAGCCGCATCATCGCTGCGAGCTGCGCTCACCAGGGTCACGGCGGCCCATCGCACCCGTGCCACCGAACAAGCCAATAGATCCTCGGTGACGCTGGCAACGTCGAGAATTTCTGCCGCATAAGGTCGCACGCCAAGCTCGATCCCCACCCACCGCTCTACGGCTTCCGCTTCATACTCGCAAACCGTGCGATTGAGGCGGGGGTGCGCATGACAATGGCTGATGAGATGGGTCAGCTCGTGCACCAGAGTCAGTACCTGCTGTTCGGGGGTGAGGCCCAAGCCGAGCACGATGTGACGTTCTTCAACGCGTCCTGATACGCCGGCGGTGAGCGAGGCTCGAATGACCGGGGCACCGCAGCGTGCCGCGAACTGCTCCAGGCGATCGATGTACAGCTGTAGGGACATCAAAATTCCTAACGCGACGCACTAAAATAGACTTGATACCCGTCGAAAAACCTCTCAATTTCTATAGAAAATATATATTTATCAGGTACCTACATTGCCATTAGACGTTACATAAGATTGCCGAAAAAACCTTTTGCACTGCATACTTTTATGTGTATAATGGCGCCATCCAGTAACCAGTCGTTCATTTTCCAAGGAGACTACCATGAGCCAGCCAACATTTGATTTCAGCGCCTTGTTTGACACCTATCGCCAAGCGTTTGCCCCCGTGTATACCGCTCAGCAGAGCGGCTTGAAGACCCTGGAGCGCCTGGCGCGCTATCAGTTCGCGGTTGCCGGCGACTACCTCGATTGGACCCTGTCGCTCGCCAAGGCGAGCGCCGAGCCGAAGTCGGTTGCCGATTTGGTGGGTCAGCAAACCGCGCTCAATACCTCGTTCAGCGACAAGCTGCGCGCCCGTGCGGAAGAGTTCACGCAAATTGCCTCCGAAACACAAGGTGCCGTCACCCAGTGGTTCGACGATGCGAGCTCGAAGGTAGCCGAGTCGGTCAAGAAGGCCGCCTAAGCGATAAACCTACGGCAATAATGAGAAGGGCGACCACCGGTCGCCCTTTTTTTTGCTGGAAAATGCACTGACGGATTAATATCGAGACGGGGAGTCAAAGCATGGCGGAATCGGGTCCGGCTCAGGAAGAACTTGTACGGGAAATGCGCGCCCAGTTGGCCGCCGTCACGGGCGGTATCGCGCCCGACGATTACGCCCAGGCCTGGTGGGATTGGTACCTCAACATTGCGCAAACACCGGCCAAGCAATCGGAAATTGCGCAAACCGCTTTTAGCGCCATGTTGGACAATTTCACCTTTGCCATGAAGGCTGCCACGGGACAGCCGGTGGCTCCGGCGGGCGACGACAAGCGCTTTGCCGCCGATGCCTGGAACCAATGGCCATTCAACGTCATGGCCCGCGGATACCTCAACTGGGCGCAGCTCGTCAAGCAGGCCACCGCCGACGTGCCCGGCATGGCGCCGCGCAGCGTCGACCTCGTTGGATTTTCCTCGCAACAAGTGGTCGAGGCGGCCTCCCCGACCAATCATCTGCTGGCCAATCCGGAGCTGCTCGAGTTCACCCGCGCCCAGTCGGGACAAAATCTGATCACTGGCTTCAAGAATTGGCTCGAGGATGTCAACGCCACCCTCAAACACAAACCCCCGGCGGGCAGCGCAGAGTTCAAGGTCGGAGAGCACGTCGCCGTCACCCCGGGGAAAGTTGTCTACCGCAACGACCTGATCGAACTCATTCAATACACGCCGACAACCCCGAACGTGTACGCCGAACCGATTTTGATCGTGCCGGCGTGGATCATGAAGTACTACATTCTCGATCTGTCGCCTCAGAATTCTCTGGTTCGCTACCTGGTCGGCCAAGGCCACACCGTTTTCATGATCTCGTGGAAGAATCCCGTTGAAATCGATCGCAACCTCGGCATGGACGACTATCACAACAAGGGCATTCGCGATGCCTTGACAGCGGTGGGCGCGATCGTTCCAGGCGCCAAGATTCACGCCGTGGGTTATTGCATCGGCGGCACGTTGCTGTCGATCGCTGCCGCCGAACTCGCACGCGGCGGCGATGCTCGCCTGGCGAGCGTCACCTTGTTCGCGGCGCAAACTGATTTCAGCGAGCCCGGCGAACTGTCGCTGTTCATCAGTCCGAGTCAGCTGTCGATGCTCGAAGCGGTGATGCACAAGGCGGGAGTTCTCAGCAGCGACAAAATGGGCGGCTCCTTCGCGCTGCTGCGCTCGAAAGATCTGTTATGGACGCCCGCCGTCAACACTTACGTCAAGGGCAAGCGAGAAAAGCTCAATGACTTGATGGCCTGGAACAGCGACGGCACGCGCATGCCCTGGCGCATGCACAGCGAATACCTCAAGCAATTGTATTTGCAGAATGACCTCGCGAATGGACGCTTTAAGGTGAATGGCAATGCCATCAGCCTGTCGGCCATTACGCTGCCCATGTTCGTGCTTGGCACCGAAACCGATCACGTCGCGCCGTGGAAATCGGCCTACAAGGCACGCGCGTTGACCTGCTCGTCGGACTATACC
>CAYRAC010000525.1:0-3691 GCA_964422045.1 uncultured Steroidobacteraceae bacterium | reverse complement strand
CGTCGTTGTCGGCGACCGAGCTCAAAATGGCGCCGCGCAGCCGGTCGAGCAGGCGCTCGTCGCCGCAGACGGCATGCGCGTCAAGGAAGATGGCGAGCTTCATCAGGCTCTCCGGCGAGGGCAGCAGCAGCCATTCGCGGATTTCGGCCGCGAACCTCGAGAGCGGCATGCGCCATTGCGGATTACTGAGCATGATCAATCCGGGGCAGACCGGATAACCGAACTCGGCGAGGGCGGCGGAAAAGTCCGCGGCGATCTGCTCAAGTTCCGCCGGAGCCGCATAGTCGTCGCTCAGCACCAGCGCATTGTCCTGATCGGTTTTGAGCAATTGCTCGCCGCGGCCCTCGCTGCCCATCACGAACAGGCAGCTGTTCTCGATCAGCGCCGCCGGCGCAATCATCTGCCACGCGCGCTCGAACAGCCGAGCATTGAGCTCCTGCACCAGGCGGGCGATCAGCAGCACACGCGTGCCGCTGCGATACAGGAGCGCCACCATGCGCGTGATCCGTGCCGCGGCCAGTCGAAGCGTGGCGAGATCCTTCGCCATCTCGATCTGCACGGTGATGAGATGCGAATGATTGGAGAGAAAGCTGAACAAGTCGAGCGCCTCGAGCACGCCGACGATCTCCTCGCCCTCCTGCACCACCAAACGATGCACGCGGTACTTGAGCATGCGCGCAAGCGCATCGCCGATCTGGTCCGAGGTTCGCACCTTGACGAGCGTGAACTCGCTGAGTTCGCCTACCGGCAGCAGATGCAGGGGCGTACCGTTGAGGATCGCGCGCTGCAACGCCGTAGTCGTGAAGATCCCCAGACGCGGCGGCGCCGTTCCTGCGTCGCGCACCAGCACGTTGGTCGTGCGGTTGGACTGGAACAGCTTGACGACGGACACCACGTCGGTACGGGCATCCACGAACACGGCCGGCCGCACGAAAGCCGCGTCCACCCGCGACAGCGTCAGCGACTGCATCTCATGCTGGGTGTGCCGCTGCGCCAGCGCGGAGAGTTTTTGGCCGATGTCGGATAACAGCAGCGCCCCGAAGGTCGCGTTCGCCGCGATCAGGTCGCCGACCGCCCTACGCGTGAGTTCATAGGCAAGGACCTCCTCCGCGGCGACGAAGCGGCTGCTGGTCCTGCCGGCGACCAGGCCGCGGCCGTCGAAACAGTCATCGGGGCCATAGCTCGCGACCACCTCGTCCCCATCGTATTGGGTGACGTAGCCCTTGATGATGACGAGCAGGTGGCTGGGCGCGCTGCCGAGCTCAAGGATGGTTTCGCCGGCGCGAAAGTAGGCCACGTCGATGCTGTCGCGCACCAGCCGCTGCTCCGCCTGACTGAGGCAGTCGAAGGGGGAGGCGAGAAAATTAAAGGAGTGGGGCATCGCGACCCCGGGCAGCATCAGTGACGGGACGATTTCGACGCGCCGAAGCCTGTCTCCGACCGCACCTGCTGCGCGGAGAAGGCGGCACGCTCGTTGGCCGCCCCGGCGCTGCGGTCGAGGATCGACACGAGAAAAATGCCTGCAAAGCCGATCGCCATCGAAAACAAGGCGGGGGAGGTGTACGGGAACGGCGCCGAACCCTTCGGGTGACCGAGCGTTGCCTCCCAGACCGAGGGCGACACCACTGTCAAAGCTACCGAAGAAATCAGCCCCAGGAATCCGCCGGTGACCGCGCCCTTGGTGGTGCAGTCCTTCCACAGTACCGCCAGAAACAGTACGGGGAAATTCGCCGACGCCGCGACGGCAAACGCCAGCGAAACCATGAAGGCCACGTTCTGTTTCTCGAACGTGATGCCGAGCAGCACCGCGACCAGGCCGAGGACGACGGTCGTGATGCGTGACACCCTCAGCTCCGCGGCGCTATCCGCCCTTCCCTTCTTGAACACCGTCGCGTACAGATCGTGCGACACCGCCGAGGCACCGGACAGTGTCAGGCCCGCCACCACGGCGAGGATGGTGGCGAACGCCACCGCCGAGATGAAGCCGTAGAACACATTGCCGCCGACGGTCTTTGCCACCAGCACGGCCGCCATGTTTGCCGTGCCCGCGCCGCCCTTGATGACGCCCTTGGCGACGTCGGCGAGCGCGGGGTCGGTCAGCACCAGCGTGATGGCGCCAAAGCCGATGATGAAAATCAGCACATAAAAGTAGCCGATCCAGGTGGTTGCCCAGAACACCGACTTGCGCGCCTGCTTGGCGTCGGGCACGGTGAAGAAGCGCATCAAGATGTGCGGCAAACCGGCGGTGCCGAACATCAGCGCCATGCCGAACGAGATGGCCGAGATCGGATCCTTCACGAAGCCGCCCGGCTGCATGACTGCAAAGCCGATTTTCGCGGCCTCATCCGGCGTCTTACCCGCGGCTGCGGCAATGGCAGTCTTGACCGCCACGCCCCTGGCGAACAGCGCCTCGAGATCGAATCCGAAATGAGCCAGCACGGCGATTGCCATGAAGGTCACGCCCGCCAGCAGCAGGCAGGCCTTGATGATCTGCACCCACGTGGTCGCCGTCATGCCGCCGAAAAGCACGTAGACCATCATCAGCATGCCGACGATCGCGACCGCCATCCAATAGTCGAGCCCGAACAGCAGCTTGATCAGCTGGCCGGCGCCGACCATCTGTGCGATCAAATAGAATGCCACCACGACCAAGGTGCCGCAGGCCGCGAAAATCCGGATCGGGGTCTGGCTGAAGCGGTAGCCGGCGACGTCTGCAAAAGTGAATTTGCCGAGGTTTCGCAGCCGCTCGGCCATCAAGAACGTGATCACCGGCCAGCCCACCAAAAAGCCGATCGAGTAGATGAGGCCGTCATAGCCGTTGGCCATTACCGCCGCCGATATCCCCAGGAACGAGGCGGCCGACATGTAGTCTCCCGCGATGGCGAGGCCATTCTGGAAGCCGGTGATCCCACCGCCTGCCGTATAGAAATCCGCCGCGGAGCGGGTGCGCTGCGCCGCCCACTTGGTGATCCACAAGGTGCCGAGCACGAACACCGCGAAGATGGCGATCGCGGTCCAGTTGGTCGCCTGTTTCGCGGTTGAACCTAGATCGGGTCCGGCTGCCATGGCCGTGCCGGCCAGCAAGAACGCCGAAACCGCGAAAATCGCCGGTGGACTTCGCTTCATTTGGCCACGTCCTTGAGGATTTCGCGGGTCAGATCGTCGTAAAGGCTGTTGGCGCGGCGTACGTAAATGCCGGTGATGATGATCGTGAAGACGATGACACCCATCCCGAGCGGCACGCCGAGCGTCACCACGCCCCACCCGATGCGCTGGCCGAGAAAAGGCTTGTCGAACGCGATTAGCGCGACGTAGCCGTAGTACACGACCAACATCAGGATCGTCAACAGCACGCCGAAGGCGTTGCGCTTACGGCGCAGCTCCAGATATTTCGGATGTTGCAGAATCTTCTCGACGATGGGATCTTTCACGGTCATGCCCTCTCCCCCTTGGTTGGCGGGACTAGTACCCTATTCTTATCCGCATCGATACTCGCGCCCGCGACAGCTCCGTGTCCAGTCAGTAGATACACCTATAGTTGCATAGAAGCGCCGCATGCGCGAGGCGAAGCATTTTCATCGCTCAGGGTGCGCCCATTGCATGTCTGTGTCATTACAGATTGATACTCGCGATACAAACCGACACTCCGGATCTTGCCTTTAAATTAGAAATGACCGACTGCGACTATCCA
>CAYRAC010000524.1:0-3719 GCA_964422045.1 uncultured Steroidobacteraceae bacterium | reverse complement strand
TTGGCGTCGGCCGCTTCCTCAGCCGCCTTAAACTCGTGATAGGCGGCGACGTAGCGGATGCGATGCGCGCCGGGAATGCATTGCTTGGCGACGGTCGACATGGCCCCATCCGCGCCTATCACCGCGCGCGCACGAACTTGCTGTGCCTGCCCGGATTCCCAAAAATGCACCAGCGCAAGCTCGTCGCCGTCTCGAGTAATGCGCTCAAACCGGGCGCGTCGCAGCTGCGCGCCGGCGCATGCGGCCCGCTGCCGCAGCCACTCATCGAAGGTCTCGCGGTCGACCATTCCGACAAATCCACCCTCGATGGGCATATCGACGCAGGCCTGCGCCGGCGAGATCATGCGCGCCGAGTTGACGCGGGCCACCAACAGCGACTCGGGGATTTCGAATTCTTCCATGAGCTTGGGCGGTATGGCTCCACCGCAAGGTTTGATTCGGCCCGCTCGGTCGAGGAGGCAGACGCGATGACCTTGACGGGCCAAATCCGTCGCGGCCGTCGCTCCCGACGGTCCGCCGCCGATGACCACCACATCGAAGGTTTCCGCCGAGCTGACTGCCCGCGCCAGCGGCGCGGCGTTCGAGCCGGCGCGCGCCGCAATGCGTGCGGCAGCGAAAAACAGCAGCGCTTCGCAAGCGAACACAACCGCAAAGGCAATCATCGGCGATCCAAAGAAATAACGCACCGCATCCAGCGCGAATGTGCCGATGAATCCACCCAGCGCGAAGGCTGCCGCCTGCGCGGCGCCCCACAAACCCAGCCGAACCCCGGCGCTGGCCGAATCACGGTTGGCCAATTCCATCATCGATCCGATTGCCGCAACGGCAAACACGCCATTGCCCGCTCCGAGCGCGGCGACCGTTGCTCGCAACGGCCACGCCGGTCCGACCACAGCGGCGGCGGCGAGACACACCAGGGCCACCGCCGATACGCTACAGCCGCCGATCGTCCAGGCTCGCAATGAAACAAACCTGCGGGTGCCGCTGCAGGCGACGCCGAGGCCGACCATGCCGGCGAGCACCGCCGCATGCCACAACCCGGACAGCTGCGCGGACTTGCCCACGCTGTATCCGAAGAGCAATCCGGCGAACGGCTCGAGCAGAAGCTCCTGCGCGCTGTATGCCAACATCGACACGAACACGAATAGCGTGAAGCCGCGCGCCCGCGGTTCGGACCACACTTGCCGCAGTGCGGATTTGAACGACAGCGGTCGCGCCGCTCGCGCCGCGCTGACGGCTATGGTCGCAGCACCCTCGACGTTCCAAACTGCGCACAGAGCGGTCAGCAACGCGATCCCCGCCGCCGTGCCGGTCACACTCAGCAAACGTCGCGGCGTGAAGGGGTCCAAAAAATGTCCGACCGCCGTCGATGTAACGGCGAACCCGGCAATCATCAGTATCCACATGCAGGCGGCGGCGGCGGCGCGTCTGTTCTCCTGCACCCGGCTCGCCATGAGGGCCAGGAGGGAGGTGCCTGCAGCACCGACTCCAAATCCGACCAGCGCATAAGAGGTGACTGCGAGCGCGAGCGCCGGCACAAAACTTCGCGCAAGATTGATGGTCGCGAACCCGCAGAGTACCGCGCCGAGTGCGAGCAGCGCCATTCCCGCGACGATCCAAGGGGTGCGGCGCCCTCCGACATCCGATCCGTGCCCGAAGCGCGGCCGTATCAGTTGCACGGCATAGTGCAATGCCACCAACATCCCGGGCAAGATCGCCGGCAGCGTGTATTCGACCACCATGACGCGGTTGAGCGTTGAGGTAACCAGTACCACGATGGATCCGAGCGACGCCTGGACCAGCCCCAAACGCAAAATGCCGGGCCAGCGCAGCGGCGCACGCGCATCGCTCACGCTGCGAGTCCCTTCAGCGCCAATGCCGCCACCAACATGCCGAGGACGTACAAACTGACGCCGGTACCGTTGTACCAAGGCGCGCGAGCACGCGGATCCGCGAGCAGCCTACGCATGAACAGCAATTGCAGCGCCAGCAGCGCGCCGACGCAGCCCGCGTGATACGGCCGCCCCCAGGCGAGCAGCAACGCGATCACCGCGACCTGCGGCAAGGCCATCGCAACACAGGCGACCTCGCCGGCCCGTTCCGCCCCGAGCCGCACGGGCAGCGAGGCGATCCCCGATCGTCGGTCGCCTGCGATGGATTTGAAATCATTGAGAGTCATGATGCCGTGCGCGCCCAGACTGTAGAGAGCGGCGATGAGCAAGGTCCTGCCACCCGGCGTGACGCCGCCCGACATCACCGCGGCACCGGTCACCCAGGCGAAGCCCTCATAGCAGACCGCGCACGCAAGATTTCCCCACCAGCCATTCTGTTTGAGTCTCATCGGCGGCGCGCTGTACGCCCATGCAAGCGCCAGCCCGACGGCCGCGACGCCGGACACCCAAGGTCCGAGCGCGGCCGCGCATGCGAGCGACAGGAACGTCCACAGAATCGCCACGTACAAGCCCCAACGCCCGGGCATACGGCCGGACGGGATGGGACGGTCGGGCTCATTGATGGCGTCGACGTGACGGTCGAACCAGTCGTTGACCGCCTGACTCGTCGCGCATAGCAGCGGCCCACAGAGCACGACGCCGCCGAGAATCATGGGCCAGTGCCCCCGCGGGGCAATTCCCGAAGAAATCACGCCGCATCCGAAAGCCCACATCGGCGGGAACCAAGTGATCGGCTTGAGCAGTTCCAGCACGACCGAGGGAGCCGGCACATCCGAGGTCAGAGCGAGGTTGGGCGGACGGGACATCGACTCGCCTCGCTATTGATAATCGAACTGTTCGCTTTCGGTCGAAGCGAGATCTCCGAGGCCGTAGCGGCGCAGTTTCGCGTACAAGCTTTGGCGGCTTAAGCCCAGGATCTCCGCTGCGGAGGCGCGATTGTCGCCGGTCAACTCCAAGGCGGCCTCGATACATAGCTTTTCGATCATGTCGGTGGACTCCCGCACCAGATCTTTGAGCGGTACGCGGCCCACCAACTCGGTCAATTGCGCCACGGAGCGCGGTTTGTCGCGGCCCACCTGGCGATCGAAAGTGACCCGCTGGCCGACATCGCGGATGGTGAAGCCGAAGCAGGGCTCTTCGCCGTCGACCACCGACACCGCGCAGATCTCGACGTCGCTGTTCGAGCCGTACTCGCCGCGCACCTGGGTTGCAAACAGGCGCAGTGCGCCGTGTTCGCGCAATTGCGCGGTCAACAGGTTGAAGTCAACGCCGGAACGGCCCAGCCAGCGCTCCAAGGACTCATTGCGCGCTTGCTCTTCGGTCGCCAATTGCACCAGATCAAGGAAAGCGCGATTGGCAAACAGAATCCGTCCATCCAAACCGGTGACCACGAAACCTTCCGGCGCGCCGGCGACGATTTCCAGTACCTTCGATTGCGGCGTCGCCGCCGCTCCGAGCGCGTGGCTCAAGGTCGGCGACGTCAAACGAACCAGGAAAAATGACGCGCGCTCCTCGCGGAACAACGATGCTGAAATCACGAAGTCTCGTGCGCCGTCGGCGGATCGCACCGGCACGTCGCTGGTGCGCCCGGTCGCGGCCACGGCACCCAGCAGGCTGTGCAGGGATTGAGTGCTGGACTCGTCGAATCCATCCGGGAACAGGCGTCCCACGAGGCGCTTATTGCCCTCGCCGAGCAATCGAGCCGCAGCCGGATTGGCCTCGATGATCTTGCGCCTGGCCTGCGGGAACAAGCGCGTGACACGGCGG
>CAYRAC010000523.1:0-3746 GCA_964422045.1 uncultured Steroidobacteraceae bacterium | reverse complement strand
TCGCCGGGGCGAATGCGCTGCCGTACGGGCTGGCCGCCTATGCCTTTACCAACGATGCAAACCGGGTGGTCCGTCTCATGGACGGAATCGAGGCTGGCATGGTCGCAATCAACAGCGTGGCCATCAGCGTGCCGGAGTCACCTTTCGGCGGCGTGAAGGACAGCGGTTTTGGACTCGAAGGCGGCACCGAGGGGGTTGATGGCTATCTCAACACCAAGTACGTGTCCCAGGGCGCAGCGCTCCTTCGTACGAAGTCCTGAAGTCATGACCACCTCTTTTGCTGAGCGGGACGGATGGATTTGGCTCGACGGCGCACTGGTGAAGTGGCCAGCTGCGAACACTCATGTTCTGACACACGCTCTGCACTACGGATCAGCGGTATTCGAGGGCGAGCGCGTCTATGGGGGTCGGATTTTCAAGCACGAGTTACACGCGCGTCGGTTGGTGCAATCGGCACGCCTGCTGGATTTCCAAATCCCCTTGTCGTTGGTTGAGCTCGACGCTGCGGCCCGTGAATCTGTCAAGGCCAACAGCATCGATTTCGGTTATGTGCGCACCATCGCGTGGCGCGGACCGGAGGTGACGGGCATCGCGACATCCGGCTCGAAAATTCATATCGCCATCGCCTGTTGGCCGTGGGCCTCATACTGGTCCCCCGAGCGCAAATTGGCAGGCCTGCGCCTGGAGGTCGCGCGCTGGAGGAGGCCTTCGCCCGACACCGCCCCCACTGCCAGCAAGGCCTCGGGTCTGTATGTGATCGCCTCCCTTGCTAAAGACCAGGCAAACCGCAACGGTTACGATGATGCACTGATGCTCGACTATCGCGGCCTCGTTGCTGAAGCAACCGGCGCAAATATCTGTTTCCTCCGAGGGCAGGAACTCCATACGCCCCAGCCGGATTGTTTTCTGGACGGCATCACTCGCCAGGTCGTCGAAGAGATCGCGGCGCGGCGCGGTTTCAGTATCCATCGGCGGGCAATCGAACTGTCGGAGTTGCCGGACTTCGAAGAGGCGTTTCTCTGCGGGACAGCAGCTGAAATCGGGCCGATTGCCAGCATCTCGGAGGTGAAGTTCAGGATCACCGACGTTGCGCGTCAACTCATTGAGGATTTCACTGCTGTCACACAAACCGCGTCGGAATGAGAGTCCTTTTCAGAGGACTGATCAGGCGTTGCCCGAGGCGCGTTCCTGCGTCCAACGGTAGACCTCATCGAGCGCTACGGACAAGGCTCTCATCATGACTTCGATCTCCTCCGTCGAGATGATCAAGGGAGGAGAACAGGCCAACGAATCGCCAAGGGCGCGCAGCAGCACGCCCTGGCGACGAACTGCATCCATAACTTTCACGGGGACCTTCAGGGCCGGATCGAACGGCTTTTTTGATTTTGGATCGGCCATGAATTCAAGGGCGCCTATCAGGCCGATGCCGCGAACATTACCGACGAGCGGATGATGCGCGAAGCGCCGCAGTCCAGACTGGAGCACCTCTCCGACTTTTCGGACGTGCTCCAGAATCCGGTCCTCATCATAGATTCTGAGAGCCTCAAGTGCGACCGCCGCGCCGACGGGGTGTCCGCCCATGGTGTAGCCGTGTCCAAAGGCGCCGAGCTTGTTGGAGTGCTCGGCCAATCCCTGGAAGATTCGATCGGTCATCATGACCGCCGAGATCGGGAAATACGCCGCGGATAGTGCCTTGGCGCAGGCGAGCAGATCCGGGTTCAACTGGTAGGTCTGCGAGCCCCAGTAGTTGCCCGTCCGGCAGAATCCGCAAATGACCTCGTCAGCCACGAACAGGATGTTGTAGCGTCTTAGCACTGCCTGGATTTTCTCGAAGTAGGTGGCCGGGGGAAGAATAACGCCGCCCGCGCCCATAATCGGCTCAGCAAAGAACGCGCCGATCGTGGCCGGATCCTCGCGAAGAATCAACTCTTCCAGCTCTTGCGCACGGCGCGACGCGAAGGTCTCTTCGGTTTCCCCGGGTATCCCTTCACGATAGAAGTGGGGCGAGCCGGTGTGCAAAAACCCGGGCAACGGCAGGCCAAACCCCCGATGCATGTGCTCCTGCCCGGAAAGGCTGGCGGCCGCGATCGATGTGCCGTGATAGCCCCCCTTACAGCCAATCACCTTGCGCTTGTTCGGTGCGCCGGTGGCCTCATGGTAGTACCAGACCAGCTTGATCGCGGTGTCGATCGCCTCCGAACCGGAGGATTGGAAAATCACTTTTGACATTGGCACGGGCGCGCGCGCGATCAATGCGTCGGCCAGCGCAATCGAGGGTTCGTTCGAGCGATGCGCAAAAGTTGACTGATAGGGGAGTTGACGCATCTGGCGGGTAGCCGCCTCGGTGAGCCGTGGCTCGCCAAAACCCAACGATGCGCACCACAATCCAGCCATTCCGTCGATGTAGGATTGTCCTTTGGTGTCGACGATCCGCACCCCCTCGCCGCGCTCGATGATCAGCGGACCCACTGTTTCGTGCAGTCGCAGGTTGGTCGCCGGGTGAACCACATATGCGATGTCGCGCCCGGCAAGCGTCTCGGGAGGGGTTATGTCGTTCACGCGGGTTCTCCTGCTGATCTTAAGGCCCTGGCGGCGCGCGCCCTCAAGTGTAACGCACGTCGTAATTTGTTACTACAAATATCACGATTGACAAGCTACAAATACGATGGCTCTATGCGCAACATGCTGGAGCAAGACGAATCTTTGAGCTTGGCCGCCGGAATTACCCGCGGTGATACTTTGACAGACCAGGCCGAGTCGGTGCTGCGTGATGCTCTCATGTCGGGCGGTTTTAGGCCCGGCGAGACCATCACCATCCGCGCATTATCGGGACGACTGGGCGTGAGCGTCACTCCGGCGAAAGATGCCATGGCGCGCCTCATCGGAGAGCGGATTCTCGAGTGGGGGCCGCGACGCTCGGCGCTAGTTCCAGCCCTGACACTGCAGAGCATCGAGGAAATCTACGCCATCCGACTCGCGCTTGAGCCCATCGCCGCGGCGGCCGCGATGCGCAACATCCCGAGCAAGAGCATTGCCGAGCTGAAGAAGATCAATGCGCGTCTCGCCACGGCCATGGAGAAAAAGAACTACAAGAGCGTCCTTGTCAGCAATCGCGATTTTCACTTTGCAATCTATGGACGCAGCGGCCTGCCAATGCTGCTGAAGATGATCGAGGGGATGTGGTTGCGCCTCGGACCCTCACTCAACTTGCTCTATACGGGCCACCCGAAGCTGCCGTCTACCAAGCGCGGGGGTACCGGCTTCCACACCGAGATTGTCACGGCCATCGAAAAAAGAGATGAGGCGGCGCTGCGCCAGCACATCGCCGATGACTTGGCCACCGGCCGCGATCGGCTCAAGGCGATCTTTACTCTGCAACAGCCCTAGTAGCGGAACGCGGCCGCCGAATGGAGCGACCGCCAGCTAGTGTTCGGCTGCGGGGCCAGTCACTCTTTCGGAACCGCTTTCCAGTGATCGGGCCAAGAATCGGGTCGTCAGGTAGAGGGCCAGACCCGAGATCATAGTGAGGAGCGACATTGCCGCGAAAAAGAGCGGCTTGGGAAAATCACCCCAGTAGGCGCCTACGACGCCGGCCAGATAACTCCCGAGGAACAATGACAGGTACCACACTCCGATCATGGTGGATGCCAGCCTCACGGGAGCTGCCCTATTGAATAGGGAAAGACACGTGGGATTTAAATAGAGTTCACCGATCGTGACTATCAGGAAGTACGCCGTGACCCATA
>CAYRAC010000522.1:0-3750 GCA_964422045.1 uncultured Steroidobacteraceae bacterium | reverse complement strand
CAACGTACGGTCGGGCCCCTCATGCACGAGTCCGAGTGCCGCGCGTCGATTTCGCCCGGCTCTGGCATCGGCGAGATTGACGATGCATCCGAGGTTTCGGCCCTCCACCGCACTGTGCGGCGAATCAAAGAAACCGGACAGATTCTCCGATTGCCAGTGATAGCGCCTGGCTTCGCGCAACGTTTCGTTCATGCCCTGCTGCACGACGCACCAGTGGCCGTCGTCGGTGGCGATGAATGCATGTAAGTACAGGTCGTATCCATCCTGCACGGCGGCAGAATCGATTTTTGCGACTAGCCTGCTCGCTTGGACCCAGTGAGATGCGTCAACGCCCGTCTTCTCACCGATCCGAATCAGCTCCTGCGGGGTACGACGGGAGTGCGCGCCCTTTCCTCCGCACACATACAGGCCCAATTCACGTTGCAGCGGCGCAAGACCGCGCTTCAGGGCCGCGATCACGCTCGTCGTGATTCCCGAGGAGTGCCAGTCCATCCCCATGACGGCTCCAAAGGATTGGAACCAGAACGGGTGTGCCAGTCGGCGCAGCACCTCGTCGCGGCCGTATTCGAGCACGATCGCCTCGACGATTACACGCCCGAGTGCCGCCATGCGGGTCGACAGCCACGCCGGAACGTGGCCGCCATGCAGGGGTAAGTTAGCGCTGCCGGTACGCCGGTGCATGCAGCCATGGTACACGCCGGCTCGCATTGGTATTGAAATCAATGCCTCTCCACGGATAGGTCGCGTGACGCTCGAAGAAGATAGCGCGTGATCGGCGGATACCTTCGCTGCCGTAGGTAAAATGTGATCGGATCGATCAGAAAATAGTCATGCGAACGTAACGCTTTCCCTGGTAAAAGGCCTACATTGACACCGACACCCCAGGAGGCGGCCATGCGTACGATTTTCATGATTGCGTTGATGTCCGCGGCGTTGTTCGGTGCGTTGATGTTCGCCGGCAGTCTGATTCTGCTGTGCATTCGCCAATTGCGCGCCTGGGGGACGGCAGCCCTGACCGGGGGTGTTAGCGGCGCCGTTGCCGCGTTTGCATTGTTTGCGGCGCTGGTACTGTTCGGAGAACTCGGGGGCACATCCCTCTTCAGTGAGCTCTCCGCGTCGATCGCCGCGGCCGGCTTCGGGACCGGCGCCTTTTTCGGCGCCGCGGGACTGTTGCTCAGCCTGTTGATGCAGTCTCCCAGTCGCTGGGCGGATCGCCGACGCTTGAAACACTGACCCGCTACACGCCGATCTCCTTTAAGGATCACTCGAGGCAGCCGTCAGGCTACGCGATGAGCCTATTCGGGCGGATTCCTCTCGTGCTCGCGGGGGAATTCTTCCGTGGTCCCCTCATTGCTCGGCAACGGCGGCTCGCGAACATCGGGCGGCGAGTCCTCGCCCGGATCGCGCCTCGGATTAGGGATCGTTTCGATGCTGGCGGCCGGACTCATTCGCTTCCTTTGGCCGGATTGCGCGGTGCTCCGATGCACCATGCTGCAAAAACCACGATCAAAATCGCGCCGATGTAGACGGGAAGGGCTGGCATGCGAACCTCCGATGCGAAAGATTGTGAGAGTGCGACCGCGTGCCAGGATGAAACGGCTACGCAGGCGCGTCTGTAGGCGCAGTTCCATACCGGTCGCTGAATTTTCTCACAGCCTGAAGATCGGCTGCGATGCTACTTCGATTGCGCGCGAATCGCGTTGAGCCCGGCGATCGCGCAAGACTCATCCTGATGTCCAATGGGCGAGCCACCCGCGCCGCTCGCACCGATCGCGCCGATCACTTTCCCATCCGCCGTGATGGGAACGGCTCCGCCTTCGACAAACATGGCCGGCGTTACGCGCGCCAGCTGCGCCTTGTCTTTCTCGACCAGCGCCCGCACCTGAGCACTCGGCATCTTGAAGGTGAGCGCGGTGATGGCCTTGCGCATGGCGACGAACACGTGGCTTCCGTCCGAGCCATCCGCGGTCAACATCGCGCGCGCCTCGCCGCTCGAATCGATCACGGTCGCGCCGATTCGATAGCCTGCCGCGGAACATGCCGCGACCGCCGCGCGTGCCGCCGCAATCGAGTCCGCCAGATTCGGACCGGCGGCCGTGGACTCGGGCGGTGAGCCCGGCCCGCGATGCAGGCCTCCGGCCGGCATCGGCGGGACCGGGACCAAACGGCCTTGCTCGTCCAACATACCGAACGGCGGCAGATTGTCGGCCGGTAGGCTGCGCGGCGATGCGGGTTTGTCGTGAAAGACGCTGTCGCCGAAGGTGACAGTCGCTGCGAGACAGGCCGCCAGCATCGCTGCGGTCAGAAGTGCCGCATTCGGATCATTGCGCATGGAGTTTCTCCTTAGTTTGTTGGAACTGATTGATCGAACTCGCACTGCTTACGCCACGTCAGTGCGAACGCGGCGCCGCCGCCGACGGCCACAAACGGCACGATGGCGAGCAGTACCGCGACGCTGCCGCCGCCGCCTGCAAGCAAGCCGCCGGCGAACAAGGGGCCGACGACGGAACCGAGCCTGCCGAGCGCGACCGCGGCACCCACCCCAGTGCCGCGAATCGGCGTGGGGTAATACAACGGCGCGAGGGCGAACAAAACGAGTTGCGCACCGACGATGAAAATCCCCGCGAGCGCGCACGCGAGTGCCGCCAGTACAAAATTGCTGCCGACCGAGGCGAGGCCCGCCAATGCGAGCGCCATTCCCGCATAGGTGACTGCGACCCAGCGGCGGCGCTTTTCACCCGCGTGCAACAGTCCGAGAAGCCCTGCGCCCACGCTACCGGCAAGATTGAAGCAAATGGAGGTCATGCTCGCTTGGTCGCGCGTGAAGCCGAGATTCTTCACCAGACTCGGCAACCAATTGAGCATCAGCAGCAGGATCAACTGCGTAAAAAAGAAGGCGATCCACAACAACAGGGTGGTCCGCGCCCGGTCCCCGCCAAAGAGCACCGTGGTCACTTTGTCGAGCCGCAGCGCGGCGGCCCGAGCCTGCCCGCGCGGGTGCGATGCATCGGGGAGCACATAAAACAGCAGCACCGCGAGCAAAATCGGTGCCACGCCGCCGGCATAGAATATCGAATGCCAACTCCAACCCCAGTGGGCGCCGAGCGCGATGCATGCCGCGATGGCTCCGCCGAACGGCATTCCCGCCATGACCAGGGTCACCGCACTGATGCGCCGCTGCGGATGCGCGGATTCAGAGGCGAGGGAGATGAAGTTCGGCATCGCACCGCCCAATCCGATTCCCGTGATCAGCCGAGCGGCGAACAAGGCCTTGGGCCCGTCCGACAACGCGGTCGCCAAGGAACAAATCCCGAAAATCAGCAGCGACATCCCCAAGGTCCGCTTGCGTCCCCACAAGTCGGCCAGGCGGCCGCCGGTTGCCGCTCCCAAGAAAAGTCCAATCGTTGCCGCGCTGAAAATAACGCCTGCCTGCGCCGCCGACAGGCCGAACTCGGCAATCACGCGCGGCCCCGCGACACCCATCGATTGATTATCGAATCCTTCGACGAGCGCGGCGCCGGTGCAAATGGCGAGCGCGATGCCGGGCCGCTGTGCGTAGTGCGGGGCCGGGTCGTTCTGTGGTTGTCCTACGATACGGTTAATCTGTCTTATGATACGGTATTCATCAAGGGTCCAGCAATCTCGGCCCGCACCCCTCCTCGCGCAACTTGTCGCCCGGGTTACGCAGCGGGCATGCTTTCATCGACAGGCAGCCGCAGCCGATGCAGCCCGAGAGGCTGTCGCGCAATC
>CAYRAC010000521.1:0-3769 GCA_964422045.1 uncultured Steroidobacteraceae bacterium | reverse complement strand
GGTGCGACATCGACCCTGGCCAACCAGGACGTGCTGACGGTGGCGGATGCCAACAGCACCATCTCCTCGGTTGACGCGGCGCTGACAACGGTCAGTGCCTTCCAGAGTCAGCTGGGTGCGATTCAGAACCGGTTCACGGCGGCGGTCGGCAACTTGTCGTCCACGGCTCAGAACTTGACGCAATCGCGCAGCACCATCCAGGACGCGGACTTCGCCTCTGAAACGGCGAATCTGACCCAGGCGCAGGTGTTGGAACAGGCGGGTATCTCGGTGTTGGCGCAGGCCAACCAGCAGCCCCAGCTGATCCTCAAGCTCTTGCAATAACGGCCGATCTCTCAAGTAGGTAGTGAGAACCACGGCTCGGACGATCGATCGTCCGGGCCGTGGTCTTCGAATCGGAATCGACGGAGTGAAGTTAAACGAAATCAGGTGGTTAGAGTAACTTAGCAGGTATTAGTCATGGCGAACGATGGTCAGTCGGTACAAATACCGGCGGCAAGCCTCGTGCACGGAAGTCAGGCGCCAACAGTCAGAATTCAACCGGTCAGCGTAGCGCTACCGCAACGCAGCAGCGCCGTGCCTGCACAGGCGGCGAAGCCCGCAGTGACAGCAATACCCGACGTGCCTACGCAAGTGGCCCTCCTCAACAAGTACTTCAACGATTCGGGCAGGCCGGATCAGTTTCGCGTGGCCCCCTCCTCCGACAACAAGTTGATCCAGGAGTTGAACCCCGCGAACGGTGAAGTGATCGCAGAATATTCCGCGACGGAGTTCGCCGCGCTCGCGCGTAGTCTCGGCATCTCCGGCGCATTGGTCGACGGTCACGCCTGACCCGGGCTTCGATGCCTTAAGGTTCGGCGCGAATTGCCGATAAAGATTCTATGAGTTCAGTCATATCCCCGACCAGCAGTACCACCGGCAGCACTGCCGCGAACACGGCGTCGAGCGCATCGTCCTCGAGCACGCCCACGAGCGCGAGCGCGCTGATCACTTCGACCGGCATCGGCTCGGGACTCGACATCAGCGCCATTGTGTCCTCGCTCACATCGGCCTACGGCGCGGCGCAGACCAACCAATTAACGACCCAGCAAAATAACCTGGACGCGCAAGTGTCGGCCTACGGCACTTTCACCAGCGCACTCGATACGTTGCAATCGACGCTCGCGAGTCTCGAGGATCCGAGCGCGCTGGCAGGATTCGACGCCGCGGTCGCCGATAAGACCATCGCCTCGGCTACCACCACGTCCGATGCGGTCGCGGGCACTTATTCGCTCGAAGTGGGCAATCTCGCGACGGCGGATACGCAGACTTCCGCGCACGTGGCAAGTTCGTCCACGGCAATCGGCACCGGTACCTTGACCATTGCCGTGGGCAACGCGTCGACGTCGATCACCATCGATTCGACCGACAACACGCTCGCCGGCATCGCCGCGGCCATCAATTCGGCGCCGAACAATCCCGGAGTCACGGCGAGCATCATCACCGCCACGGACGGTGCGCGCTTGGTCATCGCCGGAACCGCGACGGGCGCGGCGAAGGCGATCACGATCAGTCAATCGGGCGGCGACGGCGGTTTGGCGACGCTCACTGCGGGGCTGACGGACGTGCCCGCGACGGATGCGCATTTCTCGCTCAATGGCTTTGCCGCCACCAGCGCCAGCAACCAGGTGAGCACGGCCTTGACCGGCGTGACCATCAATTTGCTGGGCGCGTCGGCCGCCAATACGCCCACCACGTTGACCATCAGTCCCGACACGACCGCGGCTTCGACCTCGATCGGCAATTTCGTGACCGCGCTCAACGGCGTGCTGACCAGCATTCAGACGCTGACCGGCTACAACGCGACCACGCAGGTGGCGGGGCCGCTCAACGGCAACGCGACCCTCGAGGCGTTCCAGGGTCAGCTGGAAAACGTACTCGACACCGTCACTCAGGGCAATTCGAGCGGCGGCGTGAAATCGCTCGCCGATCTCGGCATTACGGCCAACGCGAACGGCAACTACGACTCGAACACGACGACTTTGAGCAACGCGCTCGCCTCGAGCTTGTCGTCGATCGGCGCCCTGTTGGGCGGCCCCAACGGTATTGCGACGCAGCTCAACACCCTCATCAACGGCTACACGCAGCCCGGCGGGCTGCTCGACACCATCAATCAGGGTTTGCAATCGAGCTTGAGCAGCGTTGCCCAGCAGCAGACCGAGCTCAATGCGCAGCTCGCGACCTACTCGGCGACGCTCACGACGGAATACAACGCCATGGACACCGCGGTCGCGCAGCTCAAGGAAACGCAGACGTACTTGAACGCGGAATTCAACCCGACCTCGTCGAGCTCGAGTTCCAGCTCGAGTTCGAACAGCAATTTGAGCAGCGGCACGCTGGGCACGTAGCGCGGCGCCTATGCAAACGCACAAGGGGGCTGCCCAGTATCGCGCGGTGCGCAGCCACGGATTGGTTGCCGATGCCAGCCCGCCGCGGCTGGTGCAAATCATGTTCGAACACACTCTGTCGCACCTCGCGACCGCCCAAGGCTGCATCGAGCGCATCCGCAATAACCTGCCGTTGCACGATGTCATCGCCAAGGGCAAGGCGCTCGGCAAAGCCATTCGTTTGATCAACCAGTTGAACGAGACGCTCGACATGGAGCGCGGCGCGCAGATTGCGCAGAACTTACGGGCCCTGTATCTGTACATGCTCAATCGGTTGACGGTGGCGAACGTCACCAACGATGCTGCGGCGGTGGCCGAAGTGGCGCGGCTTCTGAGCACGGTCAAGGTCGGATGGGATCGAATCGTGCCGGCGGCGCGATGAGCAGCGCGAACGGCAACGCGGCGCTCGCCCGAGCGCTCACTCTGTCCCGTGAACTGCTGGCGGCGGCCGAGAGCGCAGATACCCGATCGCTGGCGCTGCTCGACGCGGAGCGCATGCGGCTGCTAAAGTCGTTGCGATTCGAACGCGGAAGTTTGAGCGCCGACGATCGGCTGGTGCTCAAACAAGTGGCCGAATTGAACGATCGGGCCATTGGCCTGATGGAACACCATAAGCGACGCAAGGAGCGGGCAATGGATACGGCCGTCGTTGGCCGGCGCGCGGTAGCTGCCTATTCGAGCGTCCGGCTGCAGCGCTAGCTCCGCCCGCATTCTCATGGAGAGCCATGCCTGAGGCATTTCTCGGCGATGGTCTGGTATTCGAAGAGGCACTGCCCCTGGTGTGGACCGAGGGTCCGCTCGCGGAGGGGTTGGTGCTCGCACGCCTGAACACCGACAACCACCAGCTGCTCGGCGCCGTGTCCTCGCTCGATGAGGTGCGGGTGCACGAAGCCCTCAAGGACGAATCTGCCGCCTTGATCCAGGAATTGCAGCGCCTTGAATACAAGGTGAACATCTTGCTGCGGCTTATGGCGGAACTCGCCATGCGCAACAGCGCAGTGCCGCCCCCGCAACGCGTCAAGCTCACCTCGCGTGCCTTGGAGTGGTACGGCGAGTCGGCGCCGGCGTTGGGCAGCACGGGTCTCTTGTCCGTGTTCATCAATCCGGCGTTGCCGCAGCCGCTGAAGATTCCCTGCGCGGTCGACGGCGAGCGCACGCAAGACGACATGCGTGTCGCGCAAATGCGTTACGTCGGCGTGAGCGACGCGGTCATCGAGCAGCTCGACAAGCTGATTTTCCGGCATCATCGGCGGCTGGTCGCAGGTGCTCGAGTCTCGACCCACTAACGCATAGCTCGCGAACCATTAGCGCTTCGCAGGCATTTTACTGCACCTGTTTTTGCG
>CAYRAC010000520.1:0-3776 GCA_964422045.1 uncultured Steroidobacteraceae bacterium | reverse complement strand
TCCTGCGATACCAGCACAAGGTGCTGAAGCTGATCATGCGTTACGTGCACGATGCGACCGAGGCTGAAGACATCGCTCAGGAGGCTTTCGTCAAAGCATTCCGTGCATTGCAGTCGTTTCGCGGCGATAGTGCGTTTTATACCTGGCTGTATAGAATTGCGATCAATACCGCCAAGAACGCCCTGGTTGCCACCAAACGCCGCCCGATGGATTACGATCTCGATCTTCAGGATCCCGAACAATACGATTTGCACGCGCGGCTGGCCGAGTCCGAGACTCCGGAAGGTCTGCTGCTCACGGATGAGATTCGCGACACCGTGAATCGCGCCATCGAGAATCTACCGGAGGATCTGCGCACGGCGATCGTGCTGCGCGAGTTGGAAGGTTTGAGTTACGAGGATATCGCGCAAACGATGGAATGCCCGGTGGGAACCGTGCGCTCCCGAATATTTCGCGCGCGCGAGGCGATTGACAAAAAGTTGCGACCCATTTTCGATGGCGGCCTTGGTCGGCCTGAGGACACATGAGCGAACAAATTCGTGAACAGGTCTCGGCGTTTCTCGACGGCGAATTGCCCAACTCGGAAACCGAATTGCTGCTCAAGCGGCTGACTCGCGATGAGGATTTGCGCGAGAGTTTCGGCCGCTATGCCTTGATCGGCGAGGCGGTGCGCGGCTCGAGCGTCAGCTTGCGGACCAAGGGGTTTGCCGGTCGCGTGAATTTGGCGATCGACGGCGAGAGCGTCCCGGCCGATGCGCATGCGCGCAAGGTTCGCGAACCGCATTGGTGGCGTCCGTTCGCCGGCGCCGCGGTTGCGGCTGGCGTGGCGGCGGTGGCCGTCGTGGCGTTCCAACAGCGGGCCGTTGCGCCGACGCTGCGGCCCGTGACGGCGCAGAACGCGGTCATTTCACCAGGCGGCGCGGTCGCAGTTGCCACCTCCCGGGAGAATCTCTCCTATACCGTGCCGCCGACTTCTGCGGCGATACCCGCTGTCATGCCACGGACGCGCTTGACGAATTACGTGTTTGCGCATAGCCGCTATTCCTCCGGTCTGGATCAGCGCGGAGTGTTGGCCGATATGCTCATCGAAGCCGAGGAACAGCAGCCGACGGTCGACGCGGCGGCGCACGCGGCTCCATGACGGGAGTTGCCCGCAATCGCATCCATTGGCTGATGCCCTGCGCCGTGGTCGGCGCTTTGTTCTGGGCCACGCCGCTGCTTACCCATGCTGCCGACGACCCGCGGGATTGGCTGCAAAAAATGAACCAAGCCTTGGCGACGCGCAACTACGACGGCACGTTTTTCCATTTGAGCGAGGGCCGGATCGAGACCATGCGCATCGTGCACAGGGTGCGCGCCGGGCGGGTGACCGAGCGGCTGCAGTCCTTGGATGGTTCCGGCCGGGAATTCGTGCGTGACAATGACGAATTGACTTGTTATTTGCCGGATCAGCACACGGTGCTGGTACAGCCACGGCCCGAGCATGGCCCGTTTTTGGGATCCTTGCCGCAATTCGGCGCGGACGTGAATGAGTTCTATCGAATCGAATCGCTGCCGGCCACCCGCATTCTCGGCCGCGCGGCGCGTGTCATCGCGGTGAACCCAAAGGACCAGTTCCGGTTTGGGTATCGTCTGTGGCTCGATGAGAAAAGCGCGATGCCGCTGAAGACGCAGCTATGCGACTCGCAGGGTCATGTCATCGAACAGATATTCTTCGCCCGGCTCGATATGCCGGAGAACATTCCGGACAGCGATCTTGTGCCGCAGGTACATACCGACGGCATGCGATGGGTGCGCCAGGGCCCATCGCACGACAACGCGCCCGCGGCATTGTCGGGCTATCGTGCGAGCGAGCTGCCGCCGGGATTTCACCTGACGGTAGAAGGCGCCCAAACGATCGGCGAGGCAACCGAGCCGGCGAGCCACCTGGTGTATTCGGATGGCCTGGCCACGGTGTCGGTGTTCGTCGAGGCACCGCCGGTCGCCGCGCCGGGTACCGATACGAGCCTTGCACCCATCGAGCCGCCCATGCAAGGCCTGGCGCGCGTCGGGTCGGGCTTTGCGTTCTCTACGGTCGTGCAGGGCCATCAGGTCACCGCGGTCGGCGAGGTACCTGCCCAGACGGTGGAGTTTATCGCCCAGTCGGTGAAGCTTTCCGGCGGCGCCGGCGTGCCGCGCCGCTGAATCGTGCCGACGGCGCTACCGCGCTTTGCTGTGTATTCGCGGCCAGGATGCGGGCTGTGCGAGGAGATGCTGAGCGAGCTTGCGGCCATGCCGGTGGCCAAGGCGTTCGCCGTCGATGTGCTCGATGTCGATGCCGACGCCGCGGCGAGAGCGCGTTACGGCCACAAAATACCGGTGCTGATTTTCGCCGGAGAATTGGTGTGCCACGGTCGTTTGGACCCCGAAGAAGTACATAAGGCCATCGCATACCATCGCCGACCGGTATAATCGAGGATTTGCTTAAGCCCAGGCCTCGATGAAGAATATCCGCAATTTCTCGATCATTGCTCATGTAGATCACGGCAAGTCGACCCTGGCTGACCGATTCATTCAGGAGTGCGGCGGTCTGGACGCGCGCGAAATGCAGGCGCAGGTGCTCGACTCGATGGATTTGGAGCGCGAGCGCGGCATCACCATCAAGGCGCAAAGCGTCACCCTCGGCTTCAAATCCGCCTCGGGCGAACTCTATCAGCTCAATTTCATCGACACGCCCGGCCACGTGGATTTCTCCTATGAAGTATCGCGCTCGCTCGCGGCCTGCGAAGGAGCGCTGCTGGTGGTGGATGCAGCTCAAGGAGTCGAGGCGCAGAGCGTGGCCAATTGCTACACGGCGCTCGAGCAGGGGCTGGAGGTGCTGCCGGTCATCAACAAGATCGATTTGCCCTCGGCCGATCCAGCCAAAGTCATCCGCGAAATCGAGGAAATCATCGGTATCCCGGCAGAAGATGCCGCCCTAGTCAGCGCCAAGACCGGGTTGGGAGTCAGCGAGTTGCTCGAGCAATTGGTCAAGCGCATACCGGGCCCCAAGGGCGATCCGGACGCGCCCTTGCAAGCGCTCATCATCGACTCTTGGTTCGACAACTATGTCGGCGTCGTATCGCTGGTGCGCGTCATGAATGGTGCGTTGCACACGGGCGACAAGATCCGCGTGATGTCGACCGGGCGCAGTCACACGGCCGACAGGCTCGGTCGTTTCGCGCCCAAGCCCGTCACTCGGGAGTCCTTGAGCACCGGCGAAGTCGGGTTCGTGATCGCAGGCATCAAAGAAATCGACGGCGCGCCGGTCGGCGACACGATTACTCTCGATCATAACCCTGCCCAGGCGCCGCTCGCGGGCTTCAAACAGGTCCAGCCGCGGGTCTTCGCGGGACTCTTCCCCGTGAGTTCCGACGACTACGAACAATTTCGCGAGGCGCTGAAGAAGCTGAAGCTGAATGACTCGGCGCTGCATTTCGAGCCGGAAGTGTCGACGGCGCTGGGATTCGGATTTCGCTGCGGCTTCCTCGGACTGCTGCACATGGATATCGTGCAGGAGAGACTGGAGCGCGAATACGACTTGGACCTGATCACCAGCGCCCCGACCGTGATCTACGAGGTGTTGCTTACCGACGGCTCGGTCATCAATGTCGATAACCCGACCAAGCTGCCGCCGCAGGACCGTATCTCGGAGCTGCGCGAGCCCATCATCACCGCCAACATCTTGGTGCCCCCGGACCATGTCGGAGCGGTGTTGACCTTGTGCAGTGAAAAGCGCGGCGTGCAGAAAAAGATGC